>NZ_JANOCG010000294.1:0-3859 GCF_031412075.1 Rhizobacter sp. | reverse complement strand
TTCATGTTGAAGTAGGTGTAGCCCGACTGCGGGTTGACTTGGCGGTGGCTGCGGATGCCCCGCTTGGAAAGGTTGGGCGCAAGCTTGCCGTTGGGCACCGCCTGGCTGACGAACTCGGTCGGCACCGCCAGGAAGTCGAGCTGGCCGTTCAGGAAGGCCAGCCAGCGCGGCTGCGCTTCTTCGATGATCGAAACCTCGACGCGGTCGACCATCGGCAGCCGACGGCCCTTGAGTTGGGTGAGCACGGCTTGGCCTTCGGCATCGTCAGCGGCCGGTTCGGCGTCGTACAACACCTGGCGGTAGTCGGGGTTGCGTTCGAGCACGATCAGCGAGGAGCGCCGCCACTGGACCAGCTTGAACGGCCCGGTGCCCACCGGGTGCGCCATGATGTCGTCGCCGTACTTCTCGACCACTTCGCGCGCAACGGCTCCGAACAGATCGAAGGTGGCCAACACTTCGAGGAAGCGCGGACGCGGCTCCTCGAACTTGAACTGCACCGTGTAGCGGTCCAGTGCCCGCATGCCCTCGATCGGGGTGTCGTAATCGAAGGCTTTCCTGTTCTTGATGGCGTCGTCGCGCAGCGCGTTCAGGCCAAGGTACTTGTATTCGACCAGGCCTGCCACGATCGGGCTCTTGTTGGCCGGGTCGAGCGGGCGCTTCATCGAGTACACGTAGTCGGCGGCGACGAGCTCGCGCCGCTTGCCGTTGAATGCAGGGTCCGCCGCGAAAAAGATGCCCGGCTGCAGCTTGATGGTCCAGGTGCGGAAGTCGGCCGACACCTCGGGCATCGCCACGGCCGTCAGCGGCTTGATCTTGGCCGGCCGAGCCAGATGGTCGTACTGGTACAAGCCTTCGAAGATGTGCGGCGTGATCGTGCGCGAGTAGATGTCATTGATCTTGGCCGGATCGAAGCCGGTTTCGGCGACAGGGAAGGCGATGCGCAGAACCTTAAGCATGGGCTGGGGCGCTTGCGCGTGAGTGAGCGCCGGAACCACCAGGGCGACGCAAAGCAACAGCCGCCGCCCGTTCGCCCTGAGCTCGTCGAAGGGCTTCATCGCTTGGCCTCCACATCCACGTAGCGCCACCAATCGCGCATGAACGGGTGCCGCTTGTAGCCCAGCACGTGCGAGTGCATCAGGTCGGTGGCGATGCGGTGGCCGGTGACCTTGTACGGCATGTAGGCGATCGTGAGCTGCTTGGCGTCGCGCATCACCGCTTCTCGCGCGGGGCCATCGGGCATCACGCTGCTGCGTTCGTAGAGTACGTTGAAGGCGGGCAGGTCGAAGCGCGCGTGGTTGGCTTGCCCCTTGTTGGGCCCGTACAGCAGGTCGAGGAAATACTGGCCGTCGGGGTTGACGGCGCCCCAGGCCACGCCCCACATCATCAACTTGCCAGCTCGGCTTTGCTTCAACTGCTCGGGCCACTTGGCGATGCTGAAATCGATGCGCACGTTGATGCGGTCCATCGCCTTCTTCCAAAGCTCCTGTTGCTGGCGAGAAAGCTGGTCGGGCTGGCTCGAATACTCAAGCCGCAGCGGCGCACCGTCGGGAAGATCGCGCCAACCGTCGCCGTCTTTGTCGACATAGCCATACAGGTCGAGCAGTGCCTTGGCCCGGGCCAGGTCGTGGTCGCTCATCTCGCTCTTGAGGGCGGGGTCGTAGCCCGAGAGCAGCGGCGGAATCACGCTTTGCGCCGGGATCGCCTGGCCGCGGCGCATCAGCGTGATTTCCTTGTCGACGTCGTAGGCCAGCGCCAACGCACGTCGCAGCGCCACCTTGTCGGGCGTGTAGCCGCCGACGACCGGATGCTCCATGCCGAAGTAGGACAGCGTGGCATCGACCAGCGACACGCGTTCCATCTTCACGCCGCGCTTGGCCAGGTTGGGCGCGAGCCTGTTGTTCGGGATGGCGGACGTGGCGAACTCGTTGGGCAGACGTTCGAGCAGGTCGTGTTCGGCGTTCAGAAAAGCCAGCCAGCGCGGTTGCACCTCTTCGATGATGCTGACCTCGATGCGGTCGACCATCGGCAACCTTTGGCCTTTCAAGCGTGCCGCGATCGCGGCGGCGCTGACATCGCTTGCGCCGGCTTGCTCGTCGTAGAGGTGATCGCGGTAATTTGGGTTGCGGTCGAGCACGATCTTCGCGCTGCGCTGCCAGCGTGTCAGGCGGAAGGGCCCCGTGCCCACCGGGTGCTCCATCGCCTTGTCGGGATAAGCCTCGATCACCTCGCGCGCCACCGCGCCCATCACCGCGCCGTCGGCAAAGGTGTAGAAGAAACGCGGCGCGGGCTTCGCCAAGCGCACTTCAAAGGTGTAGCGGTCGGTCGCGCGCAGGCCCTCGACCTCGATGTCGTAGGGGAAGGGCTGCTTTTCGGCGATGGCCTTCTTGCGCAGCTCGGTCAGCCCCAGGATGCCGGCGTTTTCGAGCTGAAACAGGTTCGGGCTCTTGTGCTTGGGGTCGTAGTGGCGCTTGACCGAGTAGACGTAGTCGGCGGCGGTCAGCTCGCGCTTGGCGCCTTTGAAGGCCGGGTCGTCGGCGAAGAAGATGCCGGGGCGGATGCGGAAGACGAAGCGCTTGCCGTCCTCGCTGATCTCGGGCAACGCCGCCGCGGTCTGCGGCTTGACCTGGGCCGGGCGGGCCAGGAAGTCATATGTCAGCGGCGCCTCGAAAATGTTGGCCGCGACGGTGCGCGAATACAGGTCGGAAATTTGCGCTGGGTCGAAACCGGTTTCGGCGACGGGGAAGGCGTAACGCAGCACCTTCAGGGGCTGCGCCAATGCGCTGCCGCAAGACAACGTCGCAGCCAGCAGAAGAAGACGGATCATGGCGTGGCAGTCTAGCGGCGTGCGGCCCTCACCCCACCCTCACCCCAACCCTCTGCCAGAGGGAGAGGGGGCAAATGCGGGGGAACCCTGGTGGGGCGGCGCCCTACACTGCGGCCGTCCCAAAGCGGGTGAATCTTCATGGCGGCCTATCTGATACGGCGCCTGTGGCAAATGGTGCCGACCTTGTTCGGCGTTGTGCTGCTGGTGTTCTTCTTGTTCAAATACTTCGGCGGCGACCCGGCCGAGATCCTCGGTGGCCTGAACGCTACGCCCGAGCAGATCGCGGCGATCCGCCAGCAGCTCGGGCTGGACCAGTCGGTCTGGGTCCAGCTCGGCATTTACTTCAAAAGCATCCTGAGCTTCGACTGGGGCAAGAGCTGGGCCACCAACGAGGCGGTGTCGTCGCTGTTCGCGAGCCGGCTGCCGGCCACGCTGACGGTGATGCTGCCGATCCTGATCCTGGACGTGCTGTTGGCGCTGCCGATCGCGATGTGGGTGGCCTACCGCCGTGGCTCGCTGGCCGACCGCAGCATCATGGTCATCACGACGATCGCGCTGTCGATCAGCTTCCTGGTCTACATCATCGTCGGCCAGTACCTGTTCGGCTTCCAGCTCGGCTGGTTCCCGGTGCAGGGCTGGAGCGACAGCGTCTGGACCAACCTGGCCACCTACGCGCCGCTGCCGGTGCTGCTGGCCGTGATGGTGGGCCTGGCACCGCAGACGCGGCTGTACCGCAGCTTTTTCCTCGACGAGATGGGCCAGGACTATGTGCGCACCGCGCGCGCCAAGGGCCTGACCGAGAACACCGTGATGTTCAAGCATGTGCTGCGCAACGCGATGATCCCGATCCTGACCAACATCGGCCTGGCGCTGCCGGGCGTCTTCGTCGGTTCCTTCCTGATCGAGGTCTTCTTCTCGATCCCCGGCTTGGGCCGCGAAGTGCTGCTGGCGGTGAACCGCAGCGACTACCCGGTGATCCAGGCAGTGACGGTGTACCTGGCGGTGATCACGATGGTGATCAACTTGCTCGTCGAC
>NZ_JANOCG010000293.1:0-26163 GCF_031412075.1 Rhizobacter sp. | reverse complement strand
GCCTGCTCGACTACACGCTGCGCGACATCCTCACGCGGGTGGGGGGCATCGACCGCTGTGTTTCCGAGTTCATCCGCGTCACCGGCACGCTCTTGCCCGACCGCGCGTTCGTGCGCGTGTTGCCCGAGCTGCTCAACGGTGGGTGCACACCAGCGGGTGTGCCGGTGCGTGCGCAGCTGATGGGCTCCGACGCGGTGTGCCTGGCCGAAAACGCGGCCAAGCTGGCGGCGCTCGGGCCGGCCGGCATCGACCTCAACTTCGGTTGCCCGGCCAAGGTGGTCAACCGCCATGGCGGTGGCGCGGCCTTGCTGCAAGACCCGCCCTTGTTGCACAGCATCATGTCGGCGGTACGCCGCGCGGTGCCGGCTTCGATGCCGGTGTCGGCCAAGATGAGGCTGGGGTTCAACGACGCATCGCGTGCGCTCGAATGCGCGCAGGCACTGCATGCGGGCGGCGCGCAAGAGCTGGTGGTGCACGCTCGCACCCGCGCCGATGGCTACCGGCCGCCTGCGTATTGGGAGCGCGTCCGTGAGATTCGCGAGGCGCTGCCCATCCCCGTCGTCGCCAACGGCGAGATCTGGAATGTCGACGATGCACAGCGTTGCCGCGAGGCATCGGGTTGCCACATGCTGATGCTCGGCCGGGGCATGGTGAGCGACCCCGGCCTGGCGCTGGCCATCGCTTCGCCCGGCCGGGTGGTGTCGTGGCCTGAGCTGCTGCCCTTGATGCAGGTCTTCTGGCAACTGGTGGGCCACCATGTGGTGCCACGGCATCGTGCCGGTCGCCTGAAGCAGTGGCTCAACTACCTGCGCCGCCACCACCCCGAGGCGCAAGCCGCCTACATGGCGCTGCGCACCGTCAACGACCCGCGCGAGATGGAAAGCCGGCTGCAGCAGATGGCGACGCAGCCCTGAGCCTCAGTGGTGCGTCACCTGCAGCGCCTGGCGCAGCGCATCGATCGGCATGAAACCCCGGCCCACCAGGTGCAGGTGGTCGCCGTGTTCGGCGATCAGTGCCGGGAAGCCGCGAATGCCCCAGGCCTGAGATTGCGCAAAGTCGGCCAGCGTGGCGTCTCGCATCTCCTGCGACGCAAAGGCCTTGGCGAAATCGGCACGCGGGATGCCCATCGCCACGGCCACGTCGGCCAGCACCTCGGCTTGTGTCACGTTCTTGCCCTCGGCATAAAACGCGTGTTGCACCGCCTTGAGGTAGCGCCACACCAGCTTGGGCCAATGGGTGCGCACGGTGACGGTCGCGCGGCTCGCGGGCTCGGTGTCGTAGACAAAGGCGGGGTCGTGCAGGGCAGCATGCGGCGCGGGTGCAAAGGGCTGGCCGCTCGCCTCGGCCACGTGGTGCCAGTGGCCGGCGAGCTCGTCGGCGCGGCCTGGGGCCATGGGTTCGGTGGTGAAAGGGCGCAGCCCGCCCATCACCAAGGCCAGTTGCAACGGTGCGGCGGAGCCTGGCTCGGCCAGCAGCTCGTCGAGCGGCCTGGCGAAGCCATAGCACCACGAGCACATGGGGTCGGCGACGTAGATGAGGTTCATGGGCGCCGATGCTACCCACGATCGACTGGCTATGCTCGTGCCTGTCTCTTCGACCCTGAAGGTCTCCATGAGCGCGCACCGCATCGGCCTGCACCTGGCCGTCATCCAGTTTTTCTTTGCACTGTCGTGGACGGTCTACGTGATCTTCCTGCCGCAGCTGGCCGCGAAGGTGGGCATCCCCAAAAGCGCGGTGATCTACGTGCTGATGCTCGACCAGATCATCTTCGTGCTGGCCGACTATGCGATGGGTGTGGCGAGCGACCGTGCGGTGCGGGTGGTCGGGCGCCTGGGCCGGATCGTGCTGGCGATCACGCTGATCTCATGCGCCGCCTTTCTGGCCTTGCCGCTGGTGGCGCCTTCGGGCTCGGCGCCGCTTTTCCTGGGCATCGTGGTGTTGTGGTCGATCACCTCATCGGCCTTGCGTGCGCCACCGCTCACGCTGGTGGGGCGGCATGCCGCCAAACCGCAGCAACCGTGGCTGGTGGGTTTGTCGATGCTCGGCCTGGGCGTGGCGAGCGCGATCTCGCCTTACCTGAGCGTCGTGCTGCGTGACCTCGACCCGCGCGGGCCGTTTCTGCTGTCCAGCGTGGCCCTCGCCCTGGCGACCTGGGGCATCGTCGCGGCCGAGCGGGCCCTGGCGAGCCAGCCGGTGCCCGCCAAGAGCGCCAAGCCACCTGAGCGCCAGCCTCATGGCGCGCCGGCGGCCATCGGCTTCCTGATGGCGGCGGTGTTCGCGGCCGCGGCCTTCCAGCTGCACACCTTCATCAACAGCACACCGCTGTACCTGCGCTTTGCCAAGCCGGCCGACCTGCAGTGGCTGGCGCCGGTGTTCTGGATCGGTTTCAACCTGGCCATGCTGCCGGCCAGCTGGGCGACCAAGCGCTTTGGCGGCTGGCAGGTGATGGCGGTGGCGGGCCTGGGCGCGGCCTTGGCGTCCTTGTGGGCGCACCAGGCCAGCGGCCTGCAGCAGTTGATCGCTGCTCAATGGATGGCCGGTGCGGCCTGGGCCGGCCTCTTGATGAGCGCGTTTTCGGTGGCGCTGGCCTTGGGTCACACGGGCCGCGAAGGGCGCTTTGGCGGGGCCTTGTCGTCGGTGCTTGCGCTGGCGGCACTGGGGCGCATGGCCGTGCTTGCCGTCGAATGGCAAAAAGACCCCGGCGCACAGCCCGTGCTCGCCTGGGCGCCGGTCGCCGGCTGGCTGCTGGCGGGCGGCGTTCTGTTTCTGCTGTCGAGGCGGCGTCAGACATAGCCTGGGCGTTGCGCTACCCTGAGTGCTTTCCACACTCAGGAGGCCCCTGTGAAGACCTTCCAGATCGAGCTGCAAAAAGTCAAGGCCATGGGCAACCGCAATGGCCTCATTGAGGCCCGCATCGACGCCCTGGTGCTGCCCATCACCGCCCGTGGCGATGACAACCCCAGCACCACGCTCAGCTTCAGTGAAGAAACCGCGCGTGTGCTGATGCTGCTGCTCAAGCAGCAGCTGTCCGAGGTCGACGGCCGCAAGGCGCGCAGCCAGCGCTGATCCTTGAACAGCGCGCTGCTTGTGCAGACGGGACGGGCCGAGCGCCGGGCCGACCCGGTGGCCCGGCTGAAGGTCGATCGGGCGATCAGATAGCCGGCGCGGGCCGCCCGGCGGGCGGTTACCCGGCGTTTCCCAGTCGCGCGACAATCGTTCGCTTGCCCTCTACCGATGACCACGATTTCTGCCCCCGTCAAGACGCCACTCGGCCAAGATGAACTGCGCCACCGCACGCGCGGCCTGGGCCAGCGTTACCGCACGGTTTTGCTGCTGGTGGACGGCCGGCGGCCACTCGGTGAAGTGCTGGGCATGGCCCACAAGGCCGGTGCCCAGACCAGCCACTTCGAAGAGCTGGTGCGCATGGGCCTGGTCGAGATTCCCGAGGACATGGCGGCGCCCGAACCCACCGAAACCATTCCGGGCGCGCTGGACACGCCGAAGCTGACCAGCGTCGAACTCGATGTCTTGCTTGAGCCCGCGCTCACGCCGAGCGGTGCATTGGCCGAAGAACCTGAAGTTGACGCCGACGGTTTTGGAGACGAGCCGATTACCCAGGTGGCCGAGGTCGAGATCAGCCCGGCCCACGGCCTGCCCGTCATTGCCGTGGCGACCATCCCCGTGCCGGCGGCGCCGCCGGCTGCCGCGCCCCGGCCCGCTGCACTGCCGCGCTACCAGGAGCCCGAGGTCGTCTTGTCGGAGACACCTCGTGTGCCCGACTGGGTGCAGCAGGCGCGCGAGACCCCGTTCAAGGTGGCCGACCATGCGCGACCCGCGCCCAGCATGACCGACGAGCAGCGCTTGCAATACGTGCGCGACCTGCTGCTCGACACGCTGCGCCGCGACTCGCTGCTGTTCTCGTCCTTTGCGGTCGGGCGTGTGCGTGTGGCGACCACCCACAAAGAGCTGATCAAGCTGGTGTGGGAGATCGAACGTGACCGAGCCCACCCGCGGCGCTCGCGCGACCAGTTGCTCAACTTGCAGCGCGCCCGCGAACTGCTCGGCATGGGCAACACGCTGGTGGCGGGTGACAGCCAGCCGGGGCCTCCCTCCGAGTACTGAGCGCTCCCCCACGGTGTTTCGCTAGCGCGCAGACACGGCGCGCCCCACGCGAATGAGGGGCCTGCGAAAGGTCATAAGTCACATGCGTTCTGTCGGATGAATTCCTACAGTTGTCACATCCCATTTGGGACATGACAGAGAGACACCCGCTGAGGGACTTCAACCCGGTCAACCCCTAAGCTCTTTCTCACGTTGTCATCACAGTCAGCCATCAGCGCAGCAGGAGATCGTTGCCATGAATACAAATTTCGGTTCTTTTCAGCCCGCTGCTCTCTACGAGCTTCGTTTCAAGTCGCTCTTCCATGAGGGCCGGGCCTTGACTTTCCCCTGCGACGCAGGCGGTCACGTGATCCTCGACTCGCTCAGCGAGCGTGCACGAGACAATTACCTGTATGCCCGAGCCGTCGTCGGCCGGGAATATTCGGCACCGGCCGTTCAGCTGAGCGACCTGCACTGAGGCGTTAGGCTGCACCCCCTCTGAGACAATCACGCCGCGGCGCTCGAGTCGCGTGGCAGTGATGGAGGGCGGTACAGATGAGGTGGTTGTTGTTATCGCTGGGTTTTGTCATTGCCTCCCAGATCTGGCTGAGTTTCAAGGTGGGTCGATCAAACTCCCCACTGGCCGTCGCCACCTTCTTCATCGGCTTTCCGGCCGCGCTGTACACCTTCTTCAGGCACCGCAGCGATCCCCAGACATCTGTCACGGCGCCGATTGCCGCAGCCTCGGCGGCTCCGGTGGTGCAGGCCGCATCGGCAGCGTCGGCCGTGGCGGGGCCCACCGACTGGATGGACTCCTTTGCCGATGCCTTGCGCGCCGCTGATTTGACGCCTGCCGCCGTGGCGAGCGTTTTCCGCAAACTATGACGAACGGCACCCTATGGCGATCCAGTGGTTCCCCGGTCACATGCACCTGACGCGTCAGGCCATTGCCGACCGCATCAAAGAGACGGACGTGGTCATCGAGCTGCTCGATGCGCGCCTGCCCGGATCGAGCGCCAACCCGCTGCTGGCCGAACTGACCGGCAGCAGGCCCAAGCTCAAGCTCTTGAACAAACAAGACCTCGCTGACCCGGTCCAGACCCTGGCCTGGCTGGCCCACTACAACAACTTGCCGGCCACCCGCGCCATCGGGCTCGACGCCTCGGAGACCGCGCCCGCACAGCGCCTGATCGACGCCTGCCGCGCCCTTGCACCGCTGCGCGGTGGCATGGCCAAGCCGCTGCGGGTGTTGATCTGCGGCATCCCGAACGTGGGCAAGTCGACGCTCATCAACACCCTCACGGGCAAGAAGGCCACCAAGACGGGCGACGAAGCCGGCATCACCAAGGTCGAGCAGCGCATCGTGCTGGCCAGCGACTTCTACCTGTTCGACACGCCCGGCATGCTGTGGCCGCGCATCATCGTGGAGAAGAGCGGCTACAACCTCGCGGCCAGCGGGGCCGTGGGGCGCAATGCGTTCAGCGAAGAAGAGGTGGCGCTCGAGCTGCTGAACTACCTGAAGCAGCACTACCCGGCGGGGCTGGCCGAGCGCTACAAGCTCGACGCGGTGGCGGGGCTGGACGACGAGGCCTTGCTGGCCGAGATCGGCCGCAAGCGTGGCGCCCTGCAAAGCGGTGGGCGCATCAACCTGCAAAAGGCCGCCGAGGTGGTGGTCTACGACCTGCGCGCCGGCAGCCTGGGGCGTGTGACGCTCGAAACGCCCGAGGAATATGCCGCCTGGCTGGCCGCGGGTGAGGTGCTCGATGCCGAACGCGTGGCCAAGAAGAAGCGCCGCAAGGGTGAAGCCCCCCAGAGATCAGGCCCCGAGCCCGCCTGAAAGCATCCGTTCGCCCTGAGCCTGTCGAAGGGTACGCACAGCAGGGTGCAGGCTCCCGTCGACAAGCTCAGGGCGATCGGGAATACAGGCTCAGCCCGAGCGGAGTTTTGCCCGCGGCCTATTTGCTCCAGGCGTCTTTCAGCGTCGTCGCGCGGTTGAACACCAGCTTGCCCGGCGCGTGGTCGTGCCGGTCGGCGACGAAGTAGCCGTGGCGCTCGAACTGGAACTTCTCGTCAGCCCGAGCCGAGGCCAGCCCCGGCTCGACGATGGCGGTGACGACCTTGTTGCTACCCGGGTTGAGCACGCTCAAAAAGTCGCGCCCGCCCGCGTCGGGCTGGGCTTCGGTGAACAAGCGGTCGTACAGGCGCACTTCGGCGGGCACACCGGTGCTGGCGCTGACCCAGGTGATCACACCCTTCACCTTGATCGCATCGGCGCCGGGTGTGCCGCTCTTGGTGTCGGGCACGATCTGCGCGAGCACGGCGGTGATGTGGCCTTGCGCGTCTTTCTCGCAGCCGGTGCACTCGATCACATAACCGTATTTCAGGCGCGTCCTGTTGCCCGGGTAGAGGCGCTGGTAACCCTTCACCGGCACTTCCATGAAGTCGTCACGCTCGACCCACAGCTCGTGCGTGAAGCTGAACTGGCGTTGGCCGCGCTCGGGGTGGCCCGGGTGCACCGGGGCGTGGCAGGGCTCTTGGTGCGAGTCGCTGCCAAACAGCTCGGCAAAGTTGCTGAGCTTGAGCTTGAGCGGGTCGAGCACCACGCAGGCGCGTGCAGCCTTGGGGTCGAGGTCGTCACGCAGCGCGATCTCGAGCGAGCTGTAGTCGATCCAGCCGCCGGCCTTGCTGACGCCGCTGCGCTCGGCCATCAGTTGCAGGCTCTCGGGCGTGTAGCCACGGCGGCGCAGGCCCGCAATGGTGGGCATGCGCGGGTCGTCCCAACCGCTCACGTGTTTTTCATCGACCAGTTGTTTGAGCTTGCGTTTGCTGGTGACGATGTAGGTGAGGTTGAGGCGCGCAAATTCGTACTGGTGCGGGCGTGGCTGAGCCAGCAGGCCGAGTGTGCAGAGCTGATCGAGCAGCCAGTCGTAGAAGGGGCGCTGGTCTTCGAACTCGAGCGTGCAGATGCTGTGGGTGATGTTTTCGAGCGCGTCTTCGATCGGGTGCGCGAAGGTGTACATCGGGTAGATGCACCAGGTGTCGCCGGTGTTGTGGTGGGTGGCGCGCTTGATGCGGTAGAGAGCCGGGTCGCGCAGGTTGATGTTGGGCGAGGCCATGTCGATCTTGGCGCGCAGCACCATCGCGCCGTCGGCGTGCCGGCCGTCGCGCATCTCGCGAAAGCGCGCCAGGTTGTCGGCTGGCGCGCGGGCGCGAAACGGGCTGTTGGTGCCGGGGGTGCCGAAGTCGCCGCGGTTGTGGCGCATCTCGTCGGGCGTCTGCTCGTCCACATAGGCCAGGCCGGCGCCGATGAGCGCCTCGGCCGCGCGGTACATGAAGTCGAAGTAGTTGCTGGCGTAGAAGAGGTGGCTGGTGTCGTTTTGCTGCCAGTCGAAGCCGAGCCACGTGACCGCGTCGAGGATGGAGTCGACGTACTCCTGCTCTTCCTTCTCGGGGTTGGTGTCGTCGAAGCGCATGTGGCACACGCCACCGTAGTCGCGTGCCAGGCCGAAGTTGAGGCAAATGCTCTTGGCGTGGCCGATGTGCAGGTAGCCGTTGGGCTCGGGCGGGAAACGGGTGCGGATCTTGGCAGCGTCCAGAGGGCCCGCAGCGTGGTGGGCGGCGTCGCCCGGCGTGCCGGCGAAGTGGCGGCTGGCGTAGGTGCCCTGGGCCAAGTCGCGCTCGATGATCTGCCGCAAGAAATTGCTGGGGGTGTGGCTTTTATCGTCGCTCATGCAGGGCGCTTCTTTGTTCAGGAGGCTGGCGGAACCAGCAGAAAAAGATTGTAGTCCGCACCCCTTGCGAGGGCTCGCTTGCGCGGTGGCGTGACCCTTCGCACGGGGCCCGCTTCTATCTTCGCGCCGCCCCCCCTGGCTGGGTGGGCGAGGGGTATTGGGCCCACGCCGATCTGCTCGAACAATCGCGTCATGAACCACTCGCCACCGCCCGACGAAGCAGGGCCGACCAGCACCAACAGCCTGTGGGCGACGACCACGCCCTCGGAGTTTTTCGACGACCCCATCCCGCCGCGCCGTGTGCCGCCCACACCGTACCCACAGCGCAAGCCGCAGGCCACCACACTCACGCCCGAGGCCCACATTTGGTTGGCGCGCCTGCCGCCGCGTTACCAGCCCTTGGCCACCGCGCGCCGCCACCCGCACATCGTCAACCAGCTGTGTGCAGCCTGGGAGAGGCCGGCCGATTTGCCCGCGCACTTTCGTGAGCTGATGCTGAGCAGCCGGCCGGGCCGGCGTGCGGGTTTCCAGTTCGAGGTGCTCACCGAGCTGGCCGACCTGCAGGCCATGGTCGAGCTCGCCCAGAAAGGCGAGAAACCTTGAGCAGCGAGCCCGTGTGCTTTACAAACAGCAACAAAGGCTTTACCTACCTCTTGTGAACGGCTCGGGCGCTCGGCCCGTTGTGTGCTCAGACCGGCCAATTGCTGCCGGCTCTTTGAAGGAGAGCACACCATGTTCAACCGCAAATCCGCTTTTGCCGCTGGCCTGATTGCCCTGGGCACCCTGGCCGCCGGCACCGCCCACGCTGGCGACGTGCACTGGTCCGTGGGCATCAACCTGCCGCACGTGGGCACCGTGATTTCCAATGCGCCGAGCTATTACGAACCGCGCCCGGTTTACGTGCAGCCTCAGCCAGTGGTGGTGTACCAGCCCGTTCCCGTGGTGGTTTACCGCCCTGAGCCGGTGTATGCGCCGCATCACTACGGCCCGCCGGTGATGGTTCGCAGCGGTTATGCGGTGCCCTACTACCGGCATGGTCATGGCCACTATCGCCACCACTATCGCCACCATGACCGCTACGACCGCCAGGATGACCGCCGCGACGACCGACGTGACGATCGCAGGGACGATCGCCGCGATGACCGTCGCCAGCACCACTGAAATCTAGCGGCATCGCGAGACCGGGGGCGCCGCGCACAGCGGGCGCCCCCTGATTCGGCTCGCCTTTACCAGTTGGAGCTGCGGGTCACGGTCTCCCACACCCCCCGGGTCACCCGGTAGATGCTCACCGCGCCGTATTTCTGTTCGCCGTCTTCCCGGAAGCGCATGTTGTTGGTGACCGGAGCCAGCGCATCGATCACCTTGAGCTGGGCGGTCACCTTCTTGGGATTGGCCGATTCGGCGCGGCGCATGGCCGCGGCCAGCACATAGGTGGCGTCGTAGGCGTAGTGCGCGCCGTAGACCGGGTCGGCCTTGAAGGCGGCGGTGAACTTCGCCAGGAACGGCGGGCCGGCGGGGAATTCGGCGGCGTCGATGATGGGCGAGGTGGCGTACACCATGCGCACGCCTTTGGCCATGGTGGCCATCTTGGTCGTCTTGATGGTGTCGCCACCGATGATCACCATGTTGCCGAGCTCAGCCTTGACGAGTTGTTCGATCAGCGCGCCGACCTGAAAGTCGGCCAGCGTGGTGACGAACACATCGACCCCCGCCGCCTTGAGCTCGGGCACCAGGGTGCTGAAGTCGGTGGTCTTGTCGTCGAACGACCGGCGCAGCGTGACCGGCTTGCCGGCCTTCACGATCTCGGCCGCGGCCAGGTCGGCCAGGCCCTTGCCGTAGGGCGTGTTGTCGTCGACCACCGCAAACTTGTTGCCGCCCGCCAGGCCGGCCGCGTACGAGCCCAGGGCCTTCGACTGCAGGGCGTCGTTGGCCACCATGCGCAGCGTGGTCGAGAGGCCGAGCTGGGTGTATTCGGGCTTGGTCGAGATGGCAAGCTGGGCGATGTCGTTCTTGGCGTAGATCGGAGCGGCAGCCATGCTCACGCCCGAGTTCAGGTGGCCCACCACCGCCACCACGCCGGCGTCTACCAGGGTCTGGGCGACCCGAGCGCCCTCTTCGGCATTGGCCTTGTCGTCGACAGCCACCACTTCGAGCTTGACGGGTTTGCCGTCGATCTTGAAGCCTTGGGCGTTGAGCTCGTCGACGGCGAGTTGAACGCCGTTCTTCATGTCGTTGCCCAGCGCCGCGAGTGGGCCGGTCAGGGGTTGGGCGACGCCGATCTTGACGGTGTCGGGGATGCGGTCGCAACCGGTCAGGGCCAATGCGCCAGCCAATGACGCGCAAACCAATACGGAACGGAAGTGAACAGAGCGCAAGGGAAGCATGTTGAGTGAGTTGTGTGAGTGAAGCGCTGGCAGGGTGCAGGAAGCGCGCCAGCGAAAGCGCCCCGTCGTGAACGGGTGTCGCGTGTGAAATGTCGCGCTCTGCCGGCGACATGCACTGCGAGTGAGCACGCATCGTCAGGCCACTGGCCCCGCACGGGTGCGCGCCGGAGGATACCTCTACTTCTTGTCGCGCTTCATGCGCTCGATTTCTTCACGGATCATGCGTTCGCGCACCCCTTCGCCTTGCAGGCTGACAAAGGTGAACAGGCCGTGGATCGCAAGGCCCAGGGCCCAGCCCCAGATGAAGACCGGCCCGCGATGGCGGCCGGTGAGTTCGCTGGCGATGAAAAGCCCCAGGTTCACCAGGACGAACACGAGGGCATGGATGTAGAAGCCCAGTTTCTTGCGCACACGGCGTGTGGCGCGCGCTTCGATGCTGTCGGAAGGCAGATCCGGGCGGCTCATCACATCGCCCTGAAGAGGTGGGCGTATAGCCGACTCACCGCCAGCTTGTCGGCATGGCCGCGCAAGCTCAGGGTGAGCTTGCCGGATTCGTCGCGCACGGCGGTGGCCACCGCGTCGGCGCGCACCACCGTGCCGCGGTGGATCTGCCAGAAGCGTTGCAGGTCGAGCTGCGGCAAGAGCTCGCGCAGCGAGATGCGAATGAGGTGCTCACGATCCGGCGTGACCAGGCGTACATATTTGTCGGCCGCCTCGAAGTACAGCACTTCGTCGACCTTCACCATGTGGATGGCCGCACCCACCCCAGCCTGGATCACGCTGAGCTTGGGCACATTGCCCGCCGGTGCCGACGCGCCCAGCAGGCCGCGCAGCTGCGTCAACGCGGCATCGAGTGCGCCGTCTGGCACAGGGGTTTGCTCGCGCTGGCGTAACGCCTGCTGCAGGCGGGTGCAGGTCTGCGCCAGGCGCTCGGGCGAGATGGGTTTGAGCACGTAGTCGACGGCTGCGCGGTCAAAGGCTTCGAGCGCGTACTGGTCGTGCGCCGTCACGAACACCACCAGCGGGAAGGGCTCACCTTCGGGCCAGTCTTCGGCCAGCGCATGGGCGGCTTCAAGGCCACTCAGCCCCGGCATGCGGATGTCGAGAAAAAGGATGCTCGGCCGCAGCGCCAGCGCCTGCTGCACCGCCGCTTCACCGTGCCCGACGGTGGCCACCACGTGGAGCGTGGGCCACAGGCGCAGCAGCTCGGCCTTCAGGTGCGCGGCCAGCAGGGGTTCGTCTTCGGCGATGAGGGCGGTGGCGTTCATGGCGTGCGTGCCTTCGGGTGCGTTGCTCACACGGTTCGGTTCAGGGGGATGCGAACGGTGGCCAGCGTGCCGCCGTCGCCATCGTCAGGCGTGCTGAGCGTGAGCGTGGCCGCGGGCCCGTAGAGCGTGGACAGGCGCTCGCGCACCTGGTTCACGCCGAAGTGCGTGCCGTCGTTGGCCACGGCCGACAGGCCCGTGCCGGTGTCGCGCACGCTCAGCACCAGGTCATGGCCCTCGCGGAGCGCACCCACCCGCAGGTGACCGCCCTCGACGTGCGGCTCCAGGCCGTGCTTGATGGCGTTTTCAACCAGCGGCTGCAGCAGCAGGGTGGGCACGGCCAACTCGCCCAGATCGGTGGGGAAGGCCACCTCGGTCTGCAGGCGTTCGCCCATGCGGATCTTCATCAGCGCGAGGTAGTCGTCAATGCGCGCGAACTCGTCGGCCAGCGGGTGCAGCATGTTGCGCGAGGCCGTCAGCGTGGAGCGCATGAACGAGACCAGGTGGTCGAGCATCATCTGTGCGCGTTGCGGGTCCATGCCGATCAGCACACGCAGGTTCGCCAGCGTGTTGAAGAGCATGTGCGGCTCGAGCTGCGACGACAGCAGCTTGAGCTGGTTTTCGGCCGCGTCGCGCTGGGCAGTGGCGACCAGTTGCTCCAGGCCTTGCGTGCGCCCGCGGCTGTAGAAGAAGTAGCTGATGCCAACGCTGATCGACACCGACAGAAACAGATACGCAGAGAACAAGCGCGGGTTGCCCAGCAGAAGCTCCCATCTCGAGCAACCGCAAACGGCATCACCCACCGTCGCGCCAATGACGTAGCCCACGGGGGTGGCGATGACCAAAAGCACCCACCGGCGCCAGCCAAGAGGCCAGTTGCTGGCTGGGTCGCGCTTGAAGGCAAAGCGCCCGAAGTCCACACACGCCCAGATGCTCAGGCCGATGGCCTGTGAATAGACCATCTGAAGCACCGCGTCGCCATTGCGCAGCGTCAGGCCCACCGCGATGACAACGTTGAAGGCCACCACGATCAGCCCATGGCGCAAGAAGTCGGAAGCGCGTTCGGTGGGGTGCGACATGGTGGGGCTGGCGAGGTGGGTCAGTCTACTGTGCGGCATGGGTCTGGGCGCCACTGTGCCGAGCTGTGCCAACGGCCGCGATGCCGGCGCGACGAAATGCCGATGGCGTGCGTGAAATGCACCCGACGCGGCGCGAAACGCAGGTGACAGGTGGCTATAGTCGACGCCCCACGGTTGCGGAGACACGAATGTTTCAGGCCTCTTTACGTCCGGCGATGCGTTGGGCCACGGCCTTCTTGAGCGTGGCCGGCCTGCTGGCCTGCGGCACGCCACCGCAACCCGCTGCGCCACCGGCCCCGGTGCCCTCGGTGCCAGCCCCCGTGGCCACCCCGACAGCGCCGCCGCCTGCGCCCTTGAGCGATGCCGTGGCGGCACGCTTCCCGGACCCGGTGATGAACTACCGCACGCCGGCGCTGCAAGCCGGCCGCAACGACTTCACCAGCAATGCCGAACTGCAGGGCGTGCTGCGCGGTCTGGTGCGTGATGCGCCCAGCGTCGTGCGCCTGCTCAATCTGGGCACGTCTCAAAGCGGGGTGCCGATCGAGGCCTTGGTGTTCTCGCGCAATGCCGACGTCACGCCCGCTTCGCTGCAGCGCAGCGGCCGGCCTCTGGTGCTGCTGCTGGGCCAGCAGCACGGCGATGAGCCCGCCAGCAGTGAAGCGCTGATCGTGTTGGCGCAAGAGCTCACGCGCGGCCGTTTGCAAAGCCTGCTCGACCGCGTCAACGTGGTGGTGCTGCCACGCGCCAACCCCGACGGTGCGCAGGCGGGCCAGCGCGCCAGCGCCAACGGTGTCGACATCGACCGCGACCACCTGTTGCTCAACACCCCCGAGGCCCGGGCACTGGCCCAGCTGGTGCGCGACTACCAGCCGCTGGTGGTGGCCGAGGCGCGTGAATACGCGGTCAGCGGGGTTTACGTGCAGAAGTTTGGTGCGGTGCAGCGCGACGACGCCCAAGTGCAGTACGCAAGCACCGCCAACCTGCCGGCCTTTTTCAGCAAGGCGGCCGATGAGTGGTTCAAGGAGCCCTTGTTCGCCAGCTTCAAGCTGCATGGCTTGAGCGCGCAATGGGCTCACGGCACCACGAACG
This sequence comes from Rhizobacter sp., assembly GCF_031412075.1. GTDB lineage: Bacteria > Pseudomonadota > Gammaproteobacteria > Burkholderiales > Burkholderiaceae_C > Rhizobacter. Next base: position 12,514 of record NZ_JANOCG010000293.1, on the reverse strand, counting down.
ACCCGGCCGACAAACGGCTCTCGATGGGCGGCGCGCTCGCCGACAGCGGGCGCAACGTGCAAGGCCTGAAAAACACGGTCAGTCTCGTGATCGAAACACGCGGCGGGGGGCTGGGCCGCACGCACCTCAAGCGCCGTGTTCACACCCAGGTGGTCGCGATGACCAGCGTGCTGCAAAACGCCGCGCAGCGCGGCGGCGACCTGCTGAAGCTGCGCCAGTACGTCGACGCCGACGTGAGCGCGCAGGCTTGCAAGGGCCAGGTGGTGGTGGAGGCCGCCCCCACGGCCACCGAGTACACGCTGCAGATGCTCGACCCCACCACGGGCGCCGACAAGAGCCTCACCGTCAACTGGGACTCGGCCCTGGTGTTGCGTGAACTGAAGGTGCGCAAGCGCCCCTGCGGCTACTGGCTCGATGCCGACCAAGCCGACGCCGTGGCGCGCCTGCGGCTGCTGGGCGTGCGGGTCGAGCAGGCGATGGCCAAGGGCGTGGTGCAGGGCGAGAGTTATGCCGGCGTGCAATCGGAGATCAGGACCACCCCGGTCTTGCTCGACGTGCCCGAGGGCAGCTACTACGTGCCGCTCACACAACCTCTCGCCAGCCTGGTGGTGGCGGCGCTGGAGCCTGACACATCGGCCAGCTACTTCAGCGGCGGCGTGATCACTGCCGTGAGCAAGCAGGCGCGTGTGACGGCCTTGCCTGGCGTCAAGCTAAGCGTGATGCCATAGGCACGTTCAGCGCCTCTTTCCGCCGCCGAAGATGCCGCCCAGCACGCCGCGGATGATCTCGCGGCCCACCGTCGAGCCCATGGTGCGCATGGCCGATTTGGCGAGGGTTTGAGCCAAGCCGTCTTGTTTGCCGCCGCGCGGGCCGGTGGTGCCGAAGAGCACGTCGTTCAGGCCGCCCATCATGCCGCCCGAGCTTTCTTTTGCGGTCGGGGCCTTGCCCACCTGCGTCTTGGCCTCTTGCGCTTGATCAGCGCTGACGTTGGTGCGGCCCTTGATCGTCTCGTAGGCCGATTCGCGGTCGACCGTTTTTTCATACACGCCGGCCACCAGCGAGCTGGCGAGCAAGACCTTGCGCTGCTCGGGTGTGATGGGGCCGATCTGGCTGCCCGGGGGGATGACGAACACCCGCTCGGTGACGCAGGGTCGGCCCTTGGCGTCCAGAAAGCTCACCAGCGCTTCGCCCACGGCCAGCTCCGTGATGGCGGTTTCGATGTCCAGCGGCGGGTTCGCGCGCATGGTGCTCGCTGCCGCCTTCACCGCCTTCTGGTCGCGCGGTGTGAAGGCGCGCAGCGCGTGCTGCACCCGGTTGCCCAGCTGGGCGAGCACGGTGTCGGGAATGTCTAGCGGGTTCTGCGTCACGAAGTACACACCCACGCCCTTGCTGCGCACCAGGCGCACCACCAGCTCGATGCGCTCGACCAGGGCGGTGGGTGCCTCCTTGAACAGCAGGTGGGCCTCGTCGAAGAAGAACACCAGCTTGGGCTTCTCAAGGTCGCCCACCTCGGGCAGCTGCTCGAACAGCTCGGACAGCATCCACAGCAAGAAGGTGGCGTACAGGCGCGGCGAGTTCATCAGCTTGTCTGCGCTGAGGATGTTGATCACGCCTTGGCCATCGACGGTTTGCATGAAGTCGCTGATGTTGAGCATCGGCTCGCCGAAGAACTTGTCGCCGCCCTGTTCGTCGATCTGCAGCAGCCCGCGCTGGATGGCGCCCACGCTGGCCGCGCTCACGTTGCCGTATTCGGTGGTGAACTGGCTCGCGTTTTCGCCCACGTGTTGCAGCATGGCGCGCAGGTCTTTCAGGTCGAGCAACAGCATGCCGTTGTCGTCGGCAATCTTGAAGACGAGGTTCAGCACGCCGGCCTGGGTTTCATTGAGCGCCAGCATGCGTGCGAGCAGCAGCGGGCCCATGTCGGTGACGGTGGCGCGCACCGGGTGGCCGTTTTCACCGAACACGTCCCACAGGGTGCTGGGGCATGCGGCCGAGACGGGGGTGTCGAGCCCACGTTCTTTCAGCACCGCGGCCAGCTTGTCGCTGATCTTGCCTGCCTGGCTGATGCCGGTCAGGTCGCCCTTCACGTCGGCCATGAAGACCGGCACGCCGCGCTGGCTGAAGTTTTCAGCCAGGGTTTGCAGGGTGATGGTCTTGCCGGTGCCAGTGGCGCCGGTGATCAGGCCATGGCGGTTGGCCAGGGCAGGGAGCAGGAAGCACTCAATCTTGTCGTGCTTGGCGATGAGAATGGGCTCGGCCATGAAAATGCTCCCTGGGCAGACACGTAAAATCGCAGTGTATTGAATAAGCGGTGCACTCTCGCGCCGCGACACAGCAGACGGAGCTTCGTTTCATGGCGGGACATTCCAAGTGGGCCAACATCCAGCACCGAAAGGGCCGCCAGGACGAAAAGCGCGGCAAGGTCTGGACGCGCGTCATCCGTGAAATCATGGTCGCGGCGCGCCAGGGCGGCGGCGACGTGAAAGACAACCCGCGCTTGCGCCTGGCCGTCGAGAAGGCGAAGGCGGCCAACATGCCGTCAGACACCATCAAGAAAAACATCGACAAGGCCACCGGCAACCTCGAAGGTGTGCACTACGAAGAGATTCGCTACGAGGGTTACGGCATTGGCGGCGCAGCCGTCATCATCGATTGCATGACCGACAACAAGGTGCGCACCGTGGCCGAGGTGCGGCATGCGTTCAGCAAATACGGCGGCAACCTGGGCACCGAAGGTTCGGTGGCGTTCCAGTTCAAGCATGTGGGCCAGATGCTGTTTGCGCCGGGCACGAATGAAGACAAGGTGATGGAAGTGGCACTCGAAGCCGGCGCCGATGACGTGGTGACCCACGACGACGGTTCGCTCGAAGTGCTGTCGTCACCGCCCGAGTTCGAGGCGGTGAAAGCCGCGCTCGAAACCGCCGGTCTCAAGCCCGAGATGGCCGAGGTGACCATGCGTGCCGAAAACACCATTGAGCTGGCCGGTGAAGACGCCGAGCGCATGCAAAAGCTGCTCGATGTGCTCGAAGACCTGGACGACGCGCAAGAGGTCTTCCACAACGGGGTGATCAACGCATGAAAGTTTTAGTCATCGGCTCCGGCGGCCGTGAGCACGCCATCGCCTGGAAGCTGGCCCAGTCGCCCAAGTTGCAGATGGTTTATGTGGCACCAGGCAATGGCGGCACCGAGTTGAGCCCCCACCTGAACAACGTGGCCATCACCGATGTGAAGGCGCTGGCCGACTTTGCCCAGGCCGAGAAGATCGGCCTCACCGTGGTCGGCCCCGAAGCGCCGCTGGCGGCCGGTGTGGTTGACGAGTTTCGTGCACGTGGCTTGCGCATCTTCGGTCCCACCAAGGCGGCCGCGCAGCTTGAAAGCTCCAAGGCCTTCGCCAAAGACTTCATGAAGCGCCACGCCATCCCCACGGCGGCGTACGAGACCTTCTCCGACATCGCTGCCGCGCACGCCTACGTCGACAAGATGGGTGCGCCCATCGTCATCAAGGCCGATGGCCTGGCGGCGGGCAAGGGCGTGGTGGTTGCCATGTCGCTCGCTGAAGCGCACGAGGCTGTCGACTGGATGCTGGCGGGTGACGCCAAAGACAACAAGCTTGGCGTGCAACACAACGCTGGTGGTGCGCGGGTGGTGATCGAAGAGTTTTTGCTAGGCGAAGAAGCCAGCTTCATCGTGCTGTGCGACGGCAAGAACGTGCTGCCCTTGGCCACCAGCCAAGACCACAAACGCCTGCAAGACGGCGACCAGGGCCCCAACACCGGCGGCATGGGCACCTACTCGCCCGCGCCGGTGGTCACGCCCAACGTGCATGCCAAGGCGATGCAAGACATCATCTTGCCGACCATCGAAGGCATGGCCAAAGACGGCATCCCCTTCACCGGCTTCTTGTACGCCGGGCTGATGATCGACGAGCAAGGTGTGCCCAAGACGCTGGAGTTCAACACCCGCATGGGTGACCCCGAAACCCAGCCCATCATGATGCGGCTCAAGACCGACCTGCTCGACGTCTTCATGGCCGCAACAGACGGCACGCTCGACCAGATCGAGCTGCAATGGGACCGCCGCGTGGCGCTGGGCGTGGTGATGGCCGCGGCTGGCTACCCGCTCAACCCGCGCAAGGGCGACCAGATCACTGGCCTGCCTGCCGAGAGTGCCGATGCGGTGGTGTTCCATGCCGGCACCGTGACGCAGCAGGGCAGCGTGGTCACCTCGGGCGGCCGCGTGCTGTGTGTCACCGCGCTCGGCGACTCGGTCAAGATGGCCCAGGCGCGCGCCTACGAGGTGTTGCAAGACATCCAGTTCGACGGGGCGCAGTTCCGCCGTGACATCGGCCACCGGGCGATTCGAAAGTGACCCTCCAGTCGCGCATTTCGCTGTACTGATGACATGAACACTCACGACGTCCGTCTCTACCTGCTGGGCTTGCAAGACCGCATCATCGGCGCGATGGAGGCTGAAGGTGGCGAGCCCTTCATCACCGACAGCTGGACGCGCCCGCCCGGTGAGCGGCTGCAAGGTGACGGCATGTCGCGCCTGATCGAAGGTGGCCAGCTGCTGGAGCGTGGGGGCTGCAACTTCTCGCATGTGAAAGGCGCGGCCATGCCGCCCTCGGCCACGCAGCACCGGCCCGAGCTGGCGGGCGCGCCTTTCGAAGCGATGGGTGTGTCGCTGGTCATGCACCCCCGCAACCCCTATGTGCCCACGGTGCACATGAACGTGCGCATGTTCGCCGCCTTGCCCGAGGGGCGCGAGCCGGTGGTGTGGTTCGGTGGTGGCATGGACCTCACGCCGTACTACGGCTTTGAAGAAGACGCGCAGCACTTTCATCGGGTGAACCGTGATGCGCTGGCGCCGTTTGGCGCCGACAAATACCCGCGCTTCAAGCAGTGGTGCGACGAGTATTTCTTTCTCAAACACCGTAACGAGCCGCGTGGCATCGGCGGTGTGTTTTTCGACGACTTTGCCGAGTGTGGTTTCGAGCCCAGCTTTGCGCTGATGCGCTCGGTGGGCGACGCCTTCGTGGCCGCCTACCTGCCCATCGTGCAGCGCCGCAAAAATCTGCCGCATGGCGAGCGCGAGCGTGAGTTTCAAACCTACCGGCGCGGCCGCTATGTCGAGTTCAATCTGGTGTTCGACCGTGGCACCTTGTTCGGGCTGCAGTCAGGCGGGCGCACCGAGAGCATCCTGATGTCGATGCCGCCGGTGGTCACCTGGCGCTACGACTGGGCGCCCGAAGCCGGCACGCCCGAGGCCAGCCTGTACAGCGACTTTCTGCGCCCGCGCGATTGGGCCGGGGAAGGAGTTTGAAGCGCATTGGCCTGTTTGGCGGCAGCTTCGACCCGGTGCACAGCGCCCACGTGGCCTTGGCGCGCCTGGCCTTGTCAGAGATGCAGCTCGACGAAGTGCGCTGGGTGCCCGCCGGTCAGCCCTGGCAAAAGGCGCGGCAGTTGGAGTCGCCCCTGCACCGTGAGGCCATGGTTCGCCTGGCGATCGAAGGCGAGCCGCGTTTTGTGCTTGACCGTTGCGAACTGACCCGCCGCGGCCCGAGTTTCACGCTCGACACCGTGCGCGAGCTGCAGGCCGCCGAGCCCGGCAACGAATGGTTTCTGATCCTCGGCCAAGACCAGTACGCCGGCCTGCACACCTGGCGCGACTGGCGCGAGCTGCTGACCCGCGTGACCCTGGCCGTGGCCAACCGGCCGAGCGTGATCCCGCAAGCCCACCCCGACGTGGAGAGTGCGCCCCACCGCGTGGTGGCTCTGCCGATGATGGATATTTCATCGACCGAGATCCGTGAGCGCGTTGTGGCGGGCCAAGGGATAGACAATCTGGTACCCGCCGCCGTGGCAGGCTATATTGACCAACACCACCTCTACCGAGGGACCTCTGGGAGCTGAATGGACATCCGAAAACTGCAACGCGCCATCGTCGATGGTCTGGAAGACGTGAAAGCCCAAGGCATTCAGGTCTTTGACACCGAGCACCTCTCACCGCTCTTCGAGCGTGTGGTCATCGCCTCGGGCACATCGAACCGACAAACCAAGGCGCTGGCCGCCAGCGTGCGCGATGCCGTCAAATCCAAGGGCTTCCCGGTGTTGCGCACCGAGGGCGAAGACAACGGCGAATGGATCATCGTGGACTGCGGTGCCGCGGTCGTGCACGTGATGCAACCCGCCATCCGCGACTACTACCACCTCGAAGAAATCTGGGGCGACAAACCCGTCAAGCTCAAGATCGACACCGCACCGGCCAGGCTGGTGAAGGCCGAGGAACCCGCCAAGCCGGCCAAGCCAGCCGCCAAGAAGGCCGCCGCCAAGAAGGCGCCGGCCAAGGTTGTACCGTCGAAGGTTGCACCGGCGAAAAAGGTGGCAGCCAAGAAGGCCGCACCCGCCAGCAAGGCCGCACCGGCTAAAAGAGCGGCTCCTGCCAAGAAAGCGCCAGCCAAGCGGGCTGCACCGGCCAAAGCGGTCATCACCCGCACGGTCGGGGTGAAGAAGAGCAGCACCGCTGCCGCCAAGAAACCTGCGGCGAACAAAGCACCGGCCAGGAAAGCCCCCGCCAAGAAGGCCGCGGCCAAGAAGACGCCGACCCGGAGGTGAAGCTCTTCCTGGTCGCCGTCGGCCAGCGCCAGCCCGGCTGGGCTGAAACGGCCTACGACGACTTTGCCAAGCGCTTCCCACCCGAGATGCGCCTGGAGCTCAAAGCCGTCAAGGCCGAAACGCGTGGCTCCAAAACACCCGAGCAACTGATGGCCGCCGAGGCCACACGCCTCGAAGCCGCGTTGCCCAAGGGCGTGCGGCGTGTGGTGCTCGACGAGCGCGGCGACCGGCTCACCACGCTCCAGCTGTCGGCGCGCATGAAGGCCTGGATGCACGACGGCCGTGACGTGGCCCTCGTGATCGGCGGGCCTGACGGGCTCGACGCCGCGCTCAAACAAAGCGCCGACGAAACGCTGCGCCTGTCTGACCTGACCTTGCCGCATGCCTTTGTGCGTGTGCTGTTGGCTGAAGCGCTGTACCGCGCATGGACGGTGATGGTCAACCACCCCTATCACCGCGAATGAGCGAGTTCATCTACCTGGCTTCGCAGAGCCCGCGCCGCAGCCAGCTGTTGCAGCAACTCGGTGTGCGCCACGAGTTGCTGTTGGCGGGCTCCGAGGAAGATGCCGAATCGCTCGAGGCCGAACGAACCGGCGAGTTGCCGGCCGCCTACGTCGAGCGAGTGACGCGCGCCAAGCTGCACGCCGCCCGCCAGCGCTGGAAAGCGCGAGGCCTGCCAACCGCGCCCATCCTCTGTTCCGACACCACGGTGGCCCTGGGGCGACGCATCCTCGGCAAGCCGCTGGATGCCGCCGATGCGCACCACACGCTGTCGTTGCTGTCGGGTCGCACGCACCGCGTGATCACTGCGGTGGCGGTGGCATTCGGTCGTCGCGAAGAGATGGCGGTGAACGTTTCGCACGTGCGCTTCGCCCAGATCACGGCGAAACAGATCGCCGACTACATCCAGTCCGGCGAGCCTTTCGGCAAGGCCGGCGCCTATGCCATCCAGAGCCACGCCGCCGCCTGGATCGCCCATATCGACGGAAGCTACTCCGGTATCATGGGTTTGCCTCTGTACGAGACGGCCCAGCTGCTGAGACAAGCAGGCGTGAAGTTCTAGCGCCGCGTTGTCGGCGTCCACAAGAGACCCGTCCTCCATGCAAGACATCCTCATCAACTGGGCGCCCCAGGAAACGCGTGTGGCCGTGGTCGAAAACGGCGCCGTGCAAGACCTGTACGTCGAGCGCACTCTGGAGCGTGGCCTGGTCGGCAACATCTACGCCGGGCGTGTGGCGCGTGTGTTGCCCGGCATGCAATCGGCCTTCATCGACATCGGTCTGGAGCGCGCCGCCTTCCTTCACGTGGCCGACGTGCACGTCAACGGCAGCACCGGCAGCCGCGTCGACCACGGGCCGGGTGCTGCCCCGCCGCTGCCGATCGAGCGCCTGGTGTTCGAAGGACAGACGCTCACCGTGCAGGTGATCAAGGACCCGATCGGCACCAAGGGCGCGCGCTTGTCCACCCAGATCAGCATTGCGGGTCGCATGCTGGTGTTCCTGCCGCAAGACGACCACATCGGCATCTCGCAAAAGATCGGCTCGCACGAACTGCGCGAGCAATTGCGCACCCGCATGAACACCCTGGCCGGCAAGCCGGAAGAGGGCAGCGGTGCGGCCTACAACGGCGGTGGTTTCATCTTGCGCACCAATGCCGAAGATGCAACCGACGAAGAGCTGGCCGACGACATTGCCTACCTGCGCAAGACCTGGGGCGCCATCCGCGAGCGCAGCTTCAAGTCGCCCGCCGGCTCGCTGTTGCACCAGGACCTGAGCCTGGTCGAGCGCGTGCTGCGCGACCTGGCCAACGACGCCACGCAGTCGATCCGCATCGACTCGCGCATGCAGTACGACCAGCTGGTGGCCTTTGGTGCCGAGTTCACGCCCGGCTCGGCGGCCAAGCTTGCGCACTACAAGGGCGAGCGCCCGATCTTCGACCTGTACAACATCGACGAAGAGATCGCCAAGGCCCTGGCGCGGCGAGTCGATTTGAAGTCAGGCGGCTACCTCATCATCGACCAGACCGAAGCGCTCACCACCATCGATGTGAACACCGGTGGTTATGTCGGTGCGCGCAACTTCGACGACACCATCTTCAAGACCAACCTTGAAGCCACCCAGTCGATCGCGCGCCAGCTGCGCCTGCGCAACCTGGGCGGCATCATCATCATCGACTTCATCGACATGACGCGCGAGGAGCACCAGGCCACGGTGCTCGCCGAGCTGCGCAAACAGCTCGCCCGCGACCGCACCAAGATCACGGTGAGCGGCTTCACCCAGCTGGGCCTGGTGGAGATGACCCGCAAGCGCACCCGCGAGTCGCTCGCCCACATGCTGTGCGAGCCTTGCCCCACCTGCGAAGGCAAGGGCCAGGTGAAAACGCCGCGCAGCGTGTGCTACGACATCCTGCGCGAGATCTTGCGCGAGGCCCGTCAGTTCAACCCGAAGGAGTTCCGCATCGTCGCCTCGGCGGCGGTGTGGAGATGCTGCTCGATGAAGAGAGCCAGCACCTGGCGGGCCTCTCCGACTTCATCGGCAAGCCGATTTCGTTGCAGGCCGAGACGGCGGGGTCGCCTGAGGCTTATGACATTGTGTTGATCTGAGCATGTTGAAGGCGCGTACCAATCGCCCTGAGAGGGCGTCTGCAAATTTGCCTTGCAGGCAGTGTGGCGCCGTCAGTTTGCGGTCGCTGGGCTTGATTCCTGCGGCCGACGTGTTCGCCGGCCACCGCCTGAATCCGCCCTGGGATGGTGGGGTGCTGTACCAATGCCGCCAATGCCATTTGGCGTTTCGCCACCCGATCCGCACCGAGGCCGAATACGAAAATCTTTACGCGCGGGCATCTGGCCAGATCTGGGTCTCTGATGCCTTGCGCACCGACCAGAAGCACGTGTTGTCGAGCATAGAAGCGGCCTGTCCCGGTGGCAAGGTGCTCGACGTGGGCTGTTACGACGGGGTGCTACTCGCAGCGCTCGGATCGCAGTACCAACGTTTTGGTGTGGAGGCTTCGGCGGCGGCGTGTGACGCGGCGCGAAAACGGGGCGTGGAAATCGTCGCTGCCAAGATCCGCGACCTGGTCGCGTTGACCACGCGCTTCGAGGTGATCACGGCAGTCGATGTGATCGAACACGTTGAAGACCCCCGCAGTTTTGTGACCCTGCTGGCTGAGCGCTTGGCGCCTGACGGCACTTTGATCATCTCGACCGGAACGCTGGATTCTCTGGCTTGGCGTGTCGCGGGTGGCCTGTATTGGTACTGCGGCTTTCCAGAGCACATTTCCTTCATCACCCAGGAGTGGGCGCGCGGCGCCGGCGCGGCGCTTGGACTCGATGTGGTCGATGTGCGCCGCTTTGCCTACAGCAAGCCGGAGGCTCGCTCCCTGACCAGACAGCAGTGGCGTTTCTATCGCAAGGCGATTCGGGCGAAGCTGCGCGAGAAGTTGGCCTCCTGGTGGCCGAGCTCAGCCGAAGCGCCCGAGGTGCCACCCTCGGCCCGCGGCGCACCGGGCTTGTTTGAAGACCACATGATTGTTCAGCTCAAGAAAGCGACACGACCTTAGTCCCGGGCGTTGCGGCCCTTGGCATGCCAGCAGATCGACGGTGGGAATCGAACCTACAATCGCGCGCCAGTTAGTGGCCCTTTGCCGCGCGATGGTCTCCAAGCTCATGACAAATCGTTCATTCCTGCCTGCTGGACCGCCCCTTTACGATGTCGATCTGATGCGCGCATTGCGAGGTCGGCTGCTCTCGCAAGAGTTGCAGGTGCTGTGTGTGATCGGTGCGCACCGCCTGGACGAGTTGCCGTTGATCGACCGCCTGTTCCCCTCGCTGAGACACATCTATGTGTTCGAGCCACAACCGGGCCCACTGGAGGTGTTGCGGCAGCTGGCCCGTACTGACAGTCGCATCAGAGTCTTCCCGGTGGCAGTGTCGGATGTGGACGGTGTCGCGACATTCAACGTGTCGAGCAACGAGGGCCAATCCAGTTCGTTGTTGAAATTGGGGTCGCACAAGGAGCTGTTTCCCGAGGTAACGATGGCTACGACCATCGAGGTTCCCACGCGCCGGCTTGATTCGGTGCTTGCCGAGTACCACCTCAAGAGCCCCGACACGATGATCATCGACGTGCAGGGTGCTGAGTACCTTGTTCTGCAGTCGTTTCCCCCTTCTGTGCTTAACCATGTGCGCCTGATCTACGCTGAGGTCAGTACCGAAGCTGTCTATGAATCGTCGCGGCCGATGACCGATGTGGAGGCACTGTTGTCGCCACGATTCGTCAACATCGAGTTCGCGGCGATCAACGCGCAGGTTCCAGTACATGGCAACGCCATTTTCGTGGCCCGAGAAGATGTCGACAAAGCGATCGACTGGACGCCGGGTGAGCGCATGCGACAAGCGTTCCATCGCTTCAAGCGCCGTGTGCGAGGGCGCCCGCCGGCGGGCATCGCGCTGTGACCTCCTCCGAGCACCGAGACGCGCCTGTGTTGATCTCGGTGATCGTGCCGACTTACAACAGTGCTGCGGTGGTGGGGGAGGCCCTTCGGTCGTTGGCCGCACAGAGTTTCCGCGACTTTGAAGTCATCTTGAGCGACGGCTCGTCGTCTGATGAGACCGTGCGCATCGGCGAGAGTTTTGCTTCATCGCTGCCGCATTTGGTTGTGGATTCGCGCCCAGATTCTGGCGTCTACGATGCGATCAACCGCGGTGTGCGTCTGTCGTGCGGCGTTTGGTTACTCGTGCTGGGTAGCGACGATCGGATTCACGCGCCTTCGACCTTCCACCAGATCGCCGCTTTGCTGCCCGATGCCGGGCCAGCCAAGTTGGTGTACGGCGATGTCCGTATGATGGATGTCAACCTTTGCGGCGTACCTCCGGGTGGACGCTATGCCGGGCCGCTGCCCATCAGTCGGATGGTCGAAACCAACATCTGCCAACAAGCCGTTTTCTATCGAAGAAGCCTCTTCGACGATTTTGGTGGTTTCGACGAACGCTACAAGCTCTATGCCGATTGGCATTTCAACTTGCGCGCGACCTTTGCCCGCGTGACGCAGTGGGTGGACGTCGTGGTTTCGGACTACGCTGCAACAGGAATGAGTGCAAAGGGCGTCGATACCGTTTTTCTCGACGACCTGCCCGAGCTGATCTGCCGACAATTGGTGCAGCGTCCTGGGCAAAGGGAACTGTGGCCTTTGCAGCGGCGAGTGCGAAGCCAAGCGAACAAGCTTCGCAAGCTCGGCTTGTGGCGTCCTGCCCTCGCTTACCTCTGCTCCTATTGGTACTTGATGCTGCGGCGGATTCCGGTGCTCATCCGGGGCTAGAGTGGCGGGCGGTTTCAGCCGCCGCGAAACTTTGCCGGCACGAGGGATGGCACCCGCGGGTCGTCATGGTAGAGGGTCAGTACGCTCGACTTAATGAACGGGAATCCACAGTTGATCAGTTCAGCCCATCGGTGGTGGGTATCGTTTTCGGTGTGTCCGCCCGGGATCGGGCCGCTGAAGAGGGATTCACAGCGAAACCCAGCGGCTCGCAGATAGCCGGTCAGGCGTGTTTCGTAGGTCGCGATGACCATGTCCTTGGTCGGCAGGCACAACAGGTTGTCGATGAAGCCCGTAAACAACTTGGATCGCAATGCCTTTCCCTGCACGGCAAGGAAGTAGCTCTGAAGGTGGGGGCGAGGCTGGGGCGCTTCGGTCAGGCCCACCACATCGGCATTTGACTCACGGACTCGCTGGATGATTTGCCGATATGGCTCGGCATCCAGCGGCCCGATGATGCTGTCGTTGGTGAGGTACAGCCGCTTGCAACCGGGTAGCCCCTCGGTGATCTTCCACAGATGCGACCAGGCCGCAAAGTCGAAACCCAGGTTCGCGCGGACGTACACCGCGCGCAGTTGGTCGATGAG
>NZ_JANOCG010000292.1:0-4900 GCF_031412075.1 Rhizobacter sp. | reverse complement strand
TCTTTTGCCTCGTTGATCCTGCTCGCCCTGGTGGCAGCTTTGGCGGGCTGCGCCAACCTGAACGTCGTCGAGAGCGACGTGTCCACTTACAGCCAGTGGCCCACCGAGCGCAAACCCACGACCTACGCCTTCGAGCGCCTGCCCTCGCAACAGGCCCGCCCGCAAGAGCAGGCCGAGCTCGAAGCGGCGGTGCGGCCCGCGCTGGCCACCGCCGGTTTCACCGAGGTGGCCGACATCAAGACCGCCGACGTGACGGTGCAGGTGGGCGCACGTGTGTCACGCACCGATCGCTCACCGTATGACGACCCGTTCTGGTGGCGCGGCGGCGTGTATTACTCACGCTGGGGTCGACCCTTCTGGGGGCCGAGTTTTGCCCTGTCCGCCGAAAGCCCGCGCTACGACCGCGAGGCGGCGGTGCTGATCCGCGACCGGCAGAGCAACCAGCCGCTGTATGAAGCGCGCGCCATGAACGACGGCCTGACAGCGGGTGGCACCCGGCTGATGGGCGGGCTGTTCCTGGCGGCGATGAAAGACTTTCCGCAAAGCGGCATCAACCCGCGCCGGGTCAGCGTGCAGCTGCCGCCCTGACACAACCCGTCAAGGCGCGCGGGCCGCGTCGGCCGCCAGCGCGCGTGCGTCTTCTTCCCACGACTTGAGCTTCTTCACCGCCACCAGGCGCTGCTCGCGGCTGGTGCTGTTGTGCAACTCGGCGGCCACTTTGCAGTTGTACTCATGCAGGCGCGCCTGGTAGCGGGTGTAAGCCTCGCGCGGCGAGCGCTGCGCGTTCGCCACCAGCGTGCGTATCGCGGCGAGCGTCGGTTCTGCCGGGGGGCGCTCGTTCACCAGGCGGCGCAGTGTCTTGAGCACGTCTTGCTGGCGCAGCATGCGCTCTTGCAGCCACAACTGGGCGTCGAAAGGTGAGGCGGCGATGGCGCGCGCCAGGTTGGCATGCTGGGTGTCGTCGAGGCTGCCGTAGAGCATCTCGGCGCGGTTGACGGCGCGCTCGACCGACTTTTCCAGCCGCTCGGCGGGGTCGGCCTGCAGGTAGTCGCTGCGGAACTCGGCATTGACCTTGGCGTATTTGCGCTCGATGTGGGCCACCTGCGCGAGGGTGAGGCTTTGCACCGTCTCCACCGCGGCGGGCAGGGCCCGCTCGATCATCGGGTCGAGGCGGCCCCAGGCTTGCTGGTAGAGGCTGCACACCTGCGCTGGCGTCACACGCCCGTTGGCCTGTGACTGGAGGGTGAGCAGGAACTGCGCGTAGTCGGGCAGCTGGGTCGCGCGGTGCCAGCGAAACCAGGCCGCGAGCGCGTCGCGTGCACGCGGGGTCTGCTCGTCGTTGAAGTCGGCGTAACCGTCGAGCCACCAGTACGCGAGGTCTGGGCCCTGGCCGTAGGCGAAGCGCACCGCGCCACACCCGGAAAGCAGGGTCGCCAGCGCCAGCATCGAAACGATAATCAGGGACTTCCAGGAAGGAAATTGCATGGCGCTCGACATCGTGATCATGGCCGCGGGCAAAGGCACCCGCATGAAATCCAGCCTGCCCAAGGTGCTGCACAAGCTGGCTGGGCGCAGTCTATTGCAGCATGTGCTGGATACCGCAGGCAAGCTGGGGGCTGATCGCATCGTCACCATCACCGGCCACGGTGCCGAGCAGGTGGAGGTCGCGGTGCAAGCACCCCACCTGCAGTTCGTGCGCCAGATGCCGCAGCTCGGCACCGGCCATGCCGTGCAGCAGGCCGTGCCAGCGCTGCATGCCGAGGGCACCACGCTGATCCTCAACGGCGACGTGCCGCTGATCACCGCCCACACCGCACGCGCGTTGGTCGAAGCCTGCGGCGGCACGAAGCTCGCGCTGCTGACGATCGAACTCAACGACCCGACGGGTTATGGCCGCATCGTGCGGCAAGGTGACGCAGTGAGCGCCATCGTCGAGCACAAGGATGCAACGCCCGAGCAGCGCCAGATCCGCGAGATCTACACCGGCATGATGGCCGTGCCGACGGCCGCGTTGAAGCGCTGGTTGAGCCAGTTGAAAAACGACAACGTGCAAGGCGAGTACTACCTGACCGACATCGTCGCGATCGCGGTGGCCGATGGCACGCCGGTGGTGGCCGCGCAGCCGAAGGGCGAGGCCGAGGTGCTGGGCGTCAACAGCCCGCTGCAACTGGCCGACCTGGAGCGCCGCCACCAGCACGCTCTGGCCGAGCGCTTCATGGAAGACGGCGTGCGCCTGGCCGACCCGGCACGCTTCGACGTGCGCGGCGAGCTGCACTGCGGCAGCGACGTCGAGATCGACATCAACTGCATCTTCGAAGGCCAGGTGCATCTCGGCAGCGGCGTGCGCATCGGCGCGAGCTGCGTGATCCGCAACGCCCACATCGCCGACAACGTGGTGATCCACCCTTTCACCCACATCGATGGCGGTGGTGACGAAAGCCAGCAGGGCGTGAAGGTCGGCGCGGGCTCGGTGATCGGCCCCTTCGCCCGCCTGCGCCCCGGCGCCGAGCTGGCCGAAGAGGTGCACATCGGCAACTTCGTCGAGGTGAAAAACTCCACCCTGGCCAAGGGCGCCAAGGCCAACCACCTCGCCTACCTGGGCGACGCCACGGTGGGCGAGCGCGTCAACTACGGCGCCGGCAGCATCACCGCCAACTACGACGGCGCCAACAAGCACCGCACCGTGATCGGCAACGACGTGCACGTGGGCAGCAACTGCGTGCTGATCGCCCCGGTGACCCTGGGCGACGGCGCCACCATCGGCGGCGGCTCGACCATCAGCAAGAACGTGGCCGTCGGCGACCTGGCCGTGGCGCGCGGCAAGCAAATGGCGATTTCGGGCTGGGCCCGGCCGGTCAAAAAACCTTAGGCCACCGTCAGGCTGCGCGAGGCGACCCAGGCCTCGAAGTCGGCCAGCGGCAGCGGCGGGCTGATGAGCGTGCCTTGCAGCTCATCACAGTCGAGCCGCGCAAGGAAACTGCGCTGGGCTTCGGTCTCCACACCTTCGGCGATCACCGACAAACCCAGGCCTCGCGCCATTTGCACGATGGCACGCGCGATGGCGGCCGAATCGGTCTCGCTCGGCAGGCCCAGCACGAAAGAGCGGTCGATCTTCATCTTGTCGATGGGCAGCTCTTTGAGGTGTGCGAGCGAGGAGTAGCCGGTGCCGAAGTCGTCGACCGAGATGCGGATGCCCATCTCCTTGAGTTCACCGAGCTTGCGCTTCACCTCGGGCAGGTCGTCCATCAACATGCGCTCGGTGAGCTCGAATTCGAGCAGGTCGCCGCTCACCCCTTCTTCGCGCAGCAGCTGCTCGATCAGCGCGGTGAAGCCGCTGGTCTGGAACTGCACGGTCGAGAGGTTGACCGCCACCGGCACGCCGACCATGCCGGCCGCGTGCCAACGCCGCGCACAACGCGCCGACTCGCGCAGCACCCATTGGCCGATGGGCAGCATCAGGCGCTGCTGCTCGGCCAGCGGAATGAAAGCGTCGGGCAGCAGGAGCCCGCGCTCGGGGTGGTTCCAGCGGATGAGCGCCTCGGCACCCACCAGCACGCCGTCGCGCGAGCGCACCTGCGGCTGGAAGTAGAGCTCGAACTCACCGCGCGCCAGGGCCTGCGCCATCTGGCTCTCGAGCACCAGGGCAGCGTAGGCCGAGCTCGCCATCTCGGGGGTGAAAAACTGGAAGTTGGCGCGCCCGCGCGACTTGGCCAGGTACATGGCGGTGTCGGCGTTCTTGATCAAATCGTCGGCCGTCTCGCCGTCGTGCGGGAACATCGACACGCCGATCGACGGTGTGACCGAGATCAGCCGCCCATCGACGTTGACCGGCACCTCGATGGCCGCAAGCAGCTTTTGCGAAACCTCTTCGACGTCCATGCGTTGCAGCGTGCGCGGCAGCAGCACGATGAACTCGTCGCCGCCGAAACGGGCCACCACGTCGGTGGTGCGCAGGGTTTCGGTGATGCGCCGCCCGAGCGTCTGCAAGAGCGTGTCGCCGACCAGGTGGCCGAGCGAATCGTTGACCCGCTTGAAGTGGTCGAGGTCGATGAAGAGCAGCGCTACCTGCGAATCGTCGCGCCGCGCGGCCGCGATCATGTGGCCCAGGTGGTCCATCAGGCTCACGCGGTTGGGCAGGCCGGTCAGCACGTCGTGGTGCGCCATGTGGTGGATGTGGGCCTGCGCGGCGTGGCGGTCGCGGATGTCGCGAACGATGGTCATGCGCATGCGCTCGCCGTGGCGCTCGATGGTGCGCACGATGAACTCGATGGGCATGCGGCGCCCGTCCTTGTGCAGGATCACGCTTTCGTAGGAGGTCTCTTCGCCGGCTTCCATGATCGCGGCCACCTTGCCCACGTGATCGGGGGGCACGAAGTCGAGCACGTAGCGCCCGAGCAATTCGTCGAGCGTGAAGCCCACCAGCTCGCACAGGGGCGGGTTGGCGTCGGTGATGTAGCCACTCTTGTGGAACAGGATGCCTTCGACGCTGGCCTGCATGAACTTGCCCAGGCGCTCTTCGGATTCGCGCACCGACTGCTCGGCGAGGCGGTGTTTGGTGATGTCGGTGATGAGCACGAAGGCCGCGAGCATCGTGCCATCGAGCCCGATGTGGGGAATGAGGTTGACCTCCAGCCAGTGGCGTGTGCCATCGGGCGCACGCAGCTCGCGTTCATACGAGGTGGCCTTGTGTTCGAACAACACGTAATCCACATAAGGCTGGATGGCTTCAGACGCGTCTTTGCCGATGATCTCGGCGAAAGTGCAGCCAATCACCGAGTGCTCGTCGAAGCCGAAGGTGTGGGCATACAGCTTGTTGGCGAACAAGCAGCGGAAGGAGCCTGCCTCGAACGAAGAGATGAGCACCGGCACGTTGTCGGCCAGCAGCTGGAATTGGTCGGCG
>NZ_JANOCG010000291.1:0-4224 GCF_031412075.1 Rhizobacter sp. | reverse complement strand
AGCAGCTCGGCGCGTGGCCCGAGCATGAGCTTCCAGACCATCAAGCCCGAGATCGGTGCGCCCGGCGCGTCGGTGTCGGCGGTGGCCGGCAGTGGAACCGGTGAAGAGAGCTTCGGCGGCACCTCGGGTGCCACGCCGATGATTGCCGGCTCGGCGGCCCTGCTGATCCAGGCCTTCCCGAACCGCACGCCGCTGCAGATCAAGTCGATGCTGATGAACAGCGCCACGACCAATGTCTACACCAACGGCGCGCTGCTGCCTGGCCGGCTGGCGCCGATCACCCGCATCGGTGCGGGCGAGGTGCGCGTTCGCTCGGCACTGGCCTTGAACGCCGTGGCCTATAACAAGGACGACCTATCGGCCGCCTTGTCGTTTGGTGCGCGGGAAGTGAGCGGCTTTGCCGAGTACGAGAAGCGCCTGGTGGTTGAAAACCTGGGCAACCAGGCCAAGACCTTCAGCATCCGCAAGAGCTTCCGTTATGCCGACGACGAAGCCAGCGGTGCGGTCTCCGTCATCGCGCCCAACAGCGTGAAGGTCGGGGCCAACAGCCGCGCCACCATCACGGTGAAGCTGCGCGTTGACCCACGCCGCCTGCCCGACTGGACGCTCGATGGCGGCGCACTCGGCGGCCGTGGCGACCTGCTCGACGGCCCCGAATACGACGGCTACCTCACGTTGACCGCAGGCCCGGAGGTGCTGAGCGTGCCGTGGCACATCCTGCCGCGCAAGGCGGCCGAAGCCGGCGCTCTGCTGGCACAGCGCAGCAACTGGCCGGGCGGCATCATCCTGTTTGCCAACGCCGGCCTGGCCGAAAGCGAGTTCGATGTGTTCGCCCTCACCGGCACCAGCACCAAGGTCCCGCCGAACGAGTTGCCCGGCCCGGGCGACAACCTCGCGGTGATCGACATGCGTGCCGTGGGTGTGCGCTATGAGCCCGTGGAAGGAGCGCTGCAGTTCGCCATCAACACCTTTGGGCGGCGCGCGCATCCGACCTACCCGGGCGGCTTCGAGATCGACATCGACACCAATGCCGACGGGGTGTTCGACTACGCGGTCTACAACCAGGAGCAGACCGGCTTTGCCGCCACCGGGGTGAGCCTCGTCTACGTGGCCAACCTGGCCACCGGCCTCTCGTCGGCGTATTACTACCTCGATGCCGACCTCAACTCGGGCAACACCATCTTCAGCCTGCCCTTGGCGGCGCTGGGTGTCACGCCCGACACGCGGCTCAACTTCTCGGCTTTTGCCTTCGACAACTACTTCAGCGGCACCACGACCGACACGATCCTCGACATGAGCTTCACGCCGGCCACACCGCGTTATGCGGTGTCGGGCGACAGCAGTGGCGTCGTGCGGCCGTTCCGCTTGGCGCGGGTCGACACGCTGTCGGTGCCGGGCGGAGCAACGGCATCGCCATCACAAACCGGCTTCCTGGTGATGATGCGCCGCAATGCGGGCAAGGAAGCCGAGGTGCTGGTGGTTCGCTGAGAACCCAAGCACCTGTTGCCAACATTTGATTTCTCTTGATCACACGGGCCGCCTTGCGCGGCCCGTTTTTTTTGGGCGCTTGAAACGGTGCCGACAGCGGAGTGTGCGTGGGCACATCGCAGGCTCGTCATCAGATTTTCCGTCTGAGCCAAGGTAAATACAAATGCGAATCGTTCTCGTTAGTGATAAACTTCGCGCAAACTTGTATCACCCATTCCGCCCGCGTCGAGGCGGCGCCAGATGCCCGCAACCCCGCCTGTCAACGCCACTCTCATTTCGCCCTCCCTCGCGGCACCCGGGCGGCCCAGACCTTTGGCTGCAGAGGGGCTGAGCAAGGCGCAGTACCGTGCGGTGGTCTGCGCCATTGCGTTGGCCCACATCGGTGCGATCTGGGGTGTGCTGCAGGTGCCCGCGGTGCGCGATGCGGTGGTCGAAGCGGCGCCGATCTTTGTCGACCTGCTGGCGCCGCCCGCCCCGCCGGCTCCGCCGCCACCGTCCGTGCAGCCGCCGGTGTTGAAGACACCGCCGCCCACGCTGCTCACCACGGCACCCGCGCCAACGCCCGCGCCGTTTGAGGCACCGCCCGCGCCCGAACTGCCGCCCCCGCCTGCGCCGCCCACTCCGGTGGTGGCCGAGGCGCCTCCAGCGCCGCCGACGCCACCTCAGCCGCCCAAGATCATCCCGGCCTCCGAGGTGCAGTACCTCGTCAAGCCGGCGCCCGAGTACCCGCGCCTGTCGGTCCGCGCCGGTGAATCTGGCCTGGTGATGGTCAGCGTCTACATCGACGAAGCCGGCCTGCCGCGCACGGTGCAGGTGCAGCAGTCGTCGGGCCACGCGCGGCTCGACGAGTCGGCGGTGTCGGCCGTCAGACGCGCGCGCTTCAAACCCTACACACACAACGGCGTGCCCACCGCGGGCTGGGCGCGCATCCCGATTCCTTTTGAGCTGGAGAAATGACCGTGAACGCAGACTCCCCCCTGGGCTTTGGCCACTTCCTCATGCAAAGCGATGCAGTGGGCAAGACGCTGCTCGCCATCCTGGTGCTGATGTCGGTGGCCTCGTGGGCCATCATCGCGATCAAGGGGTTGACGCTGGTGGCGCGCAAGCGTCGCAGCGAGTCGTTCCTCAGCTTCTTCTGGAACGCGACTTCGCTCGACGCGGTGGCGGCCGAGATCAGCACCCACGGCGCCAACGACCCGTTCTCCCACCTCACCAGCCACGCCATGCATGCGCAGGCGCACCACGCCAAGTACGGCGCGGCCAAGCTCGAAGAGGCGGGCAGCTCGGGTGAGTTTGTGACGCGCACCATCAAGAAGGTGCTCGACGAAGAAACCACGCGGCTCGAAAACGGCCTCGCGATGTTGGCCACCGTCGGTGCCACGGCGCCTTTTGTCGGCCTGTTCGGCACGGTCTGGGGCGTGTACCACGCGCTGGTGGCCATCGGCATGAGCGGCGCCGGCA
The DNA here is from genome assembly GCF_031412075.1 of Rhizobacter sp. Classification (GTDB taxonomy): domain Bacteria; phylum Pseudomonadota; class Gammaproteobacteria; order Burkholderiales; family Burkholderiaceae_C; genus Rhizobacter. The sequence continues at coordinate 1,275 of NZ_JANOCG010000291.1, read as the reverse complement.
CGCTCGACAAGGTGGCCGGCCCGGTGGGCGAGGCGCTCATCATGACCGGCCTGGGCCTCGCGGTCGCCATCCCTGCGGTGATGGGCTACAACTGGCTCACACGCTCCAACCGCGTGATCCTCTCCAAGCTCGATGCGTTTGCCTACGAGTTGCACACCTTCGTGTCGATGGGCCAGCCGCTGAGCGCCGATGCGGGCAACGCGCCGCCGCCACCGGTGCGCAGCACGGCACCCGCCATCGGCCGCCCGCGCTCCGCCTGAGGAGCACGCCATGGCCTTTGCAAGCTTCGACAACCGCCATGCCAGCGCGCCCATGGCCGAGATCAACATGGTGCCGTTGATCGACGTGATGCTGGTGCTGCTGGTGATCTTCATCGTCACCGCACCGCTGCTCACCCAGGCCGTCAAGCTCGACCTGCCCAAGGCCAGCTCGCAGCCCAACGTGGCCAAGGCCGACAAGATCGAGTTCGCCATCAACGCCGAAGGAGCCTTGTTCTGGAACGGCGAGTCGGTCACGCGCAGCGAGGCCGCCACCCGCTTTGCAGCCGAGAGCAAGAAGCTGCCGCAGCCCGAAGTGCATTTGCGCGCCGACCAGAACGTGCCCTACCGCTCGGTCGCACAAACGTTGGCCGATGCTTCCAGGGCCGGCCTGGGCAAGGTCGGCTTCGTCAGCGAGCCCGAGACGCCCTGAGCCATGGAGCGCAACCCACCCGAGCTGCCCGTGCCGCGCCCCGCCGAGCCTGCGGCGCAGGTTGAAGTGCCGCGCATCTCCAGCCAGCAGTTGCTGGCTGGCGCCAAGGAGGTGCTGATCGAGCACCACGGCAGCTTGTACCGATTGCGACAAACCTCGCTCGGCAAGCTCATCCTGACCAAGTAGCCCGGACCACCGAACCCAACGACCACCGCACCAGCCAGCCCGTCTGCCAGCCCGTGCTCCAAACATCCACGGAGAACCCTGTGCAGACCCAACGCCCACCACACGCGCCCGACGCAGCCCCCGCGCGCACCTCGCTCTTGCCCCTGGGGGCCCTGGCGGCCGGCTTCGGCCTGGCCTTGCCGCCGGTGATGGCACAGACCAGCGCACCGGCTGCGCCGACTGCCGCTTCGGCACCCGCGTCGGCCGCATCGGGCGTGACCACGCTGCCGCAGATCAAGGTGAAAGCCGCTGCCGAACCCAGCGGCAAACAAAGCTACCAGGCCACCACCACCCGCATCGGCAAGGGAAAACAGGAGCTGCGCGACGTGCCGCAATCGGTGACCGTGGTCACCGAGCGCC
>NZ_JANOCG010000290.1:0-6372 GCF_031412075.1 Rhizobacter sp. | reverse complement strand
GCACACCCTGAGTTGCCCGTTGCGGGCCAAAGGCGTGCCGGTCTCAGGGACAGTTCCGCCGCCGGGGTTGACGGTCACGGCGGCACTGGCCGACGCCGTGGCACCCCGGTTGTCGGTGACCGTCAGCCTGGCGCTGTAGCTGCCTGGTGTGGCGTAGGCGTGGCTGATCTGCGGGCTGGCGGTGTTGGCGGCAGCGCCGTCGCCGAAGCTCCAGTTGTAGGAGACGATGCTGCCGTCGGGATCGCTCGAGCCCGCCGCGCTGAGCGACAGCGCCGCGTTCGCCGTGGTGGTGTAGGGGCCATTGGCCCTGGCAACGGGAGCCTGGTTGGGCGCGGTCGAGCCGCCCGCGCAGACGCCGGTGCTCACCGGCTGCCCACTGACCACGCAACTGCTGGGCTTGCCGGTCGGCGCGCCGCTGGAAGCACCGATGAAGCCGAAAGCAAAGCTGCTGTTGGGCGCGATGTTGGCGCCCCAATTCGGGCCCGTCACCACATAACGGTTGCCGGTTCTGGAAACAAGGGTGCCGTTCCAGAGCTGCGTGATCGTGTACGGGTAATCGAACTCAAGGCGCCAGCCATTGAGGGCGGTGCTGCTGTCGTTCACGACCGTGACCTCGGCCTTGAAACCCGAGTTCCATTGCTCGGCGACAACGTAATTCACGGTCGCGGCCAGGGCGCTGCCGTGCGCGCCGAGGGCGCTCGCCAACGCAAGAACAAGGGCAGTCAAGTGGCGTGACAAGGTTTGCATGGAGGTGTATCTCTTGGTGGAATGAGTGGACGAGTCGCATCAAGCAGGCCAGCCGCTGACCTCTGCATGGGCGAGACACCCGAAATGCGCTGAAACGCGACGCAAGTTGCTTTGGCCTGGGGAGCTGAAAACGATATCAGGCACACGGCGCCCTACTTGTGATGATTGGTTAGCGGAGCGCGGTGAACAGGCCCTAGGCGCCCGGAATTTCGAGCGCCGCTTTTCCGCCCACGCTCATACCGCTTTTTGAAAGATCGACCAGGGTCAATCGATTGCGTCCATCGCGTTTTGACTGGTACAGCGCCTCATCGGCAATCTGCACCAAACGCTCTGCGTCGGCTTCTGCTGATGGAAACCCGATTGCAACGCCGACGCTGACGGTGATCGGCACCCGTTGACCCTCGACGCGGAAGTCAAGCGATTCCACGCTTTGGCGCATACGCTGCCCCACCTGTTCGGCACCTGAAGCAGCGGCATGGGGCAACAAGATGATGAATTCTTCGCCGCCATAGCGTGCGAGGCAGTCAGTGGTGCGCTTGAGTTGGCTTTCCAGGGTTTGGGACACCTGGCGCAAACAGGCGTCGCCTACCCGGTGCCCATACGAATCATTGAACTGCTTGAAGTGGTCGATATCGAGCATGATCACCGCCAGCATTTCCTTTTCCCGGCGGGCGCGGTGGCTCTCGGCTTCGAGTTTTTGCTGGAAATGTCGCCTGTTGTGCAGCCCGGTCAAGCCATCGGTGATGCTCATGGTTTGGAGCTTGTGATTGGCTGTTTCAAGCTCCTCGGTGCGTTGCTGTACACGCTGCTCCAGCACATCATTCGAGTGGCGCTGGATTTCCAGCGCATGTGCCTGCGCGGACCGCGCTTCCAATTGCGATTGCTCCCGGCGACTCACTTCAACCTGGATGCGCGCGGCAATTGCCATGGACAGCAGCAGCGCTTCGATGGCCGAGCCCACCTGCCATCCGTATTCGGTAAACAGATTGCTGGGCGCAAAGCCCCACGACTTCAGGCTGTAAGCGAGGCCTCCAATGATGATGAAGGTCCAGGCCAACAGGAAATAGCGGGCAGCCGGGTTGCCCTTTCTTAAGCTAATCCAGCCGGAGATCCAGAGCATGGTGGCGGTAAACGATGCAATGGGGTTGGCGATGCGGATCGTGATGGAGTAGTCCACGAATATGGAAAAAACCGCGGTGACCAGCGCCAGCAGCATCAGCGTTACCAGCGCCTTGTCCAGGCGCGCAGACTCCTGCGGGGTGTTCAGCAGCGCGCGACTGAACTGAATCATCGTTGCCATGGTGACGCTCAGCAAGACCGACAGCGCCTCTCGCGACCACCAGGGGTCTTCCAGCCCGAAATAGGCATACCCCATCCCATCGAACAAGGCGAAGAAAAGCCCGTGGTGCAATGCGATGGTGAGGATGTAGAAGAAGTACACCCAGCTGCGCAGCATGTTGAAAAGGAACATGCTGAAGATCGTCATCGCGAAAATCAGCCCCTGATAGAACATGAGCCATGACTGGTCTGTGAGGTCGGAGGCGCTGAGTCCTTTGGCATCGAACAGGTGCAACGGTATCGTCAGCGTATCTGCACTGTCGGCATAAAAATAGAAAGTCCGCTCGCTGGCGGCAGCCAGTTCGATGGGGAACAGGAACTCCCGCGAAGGGAGAGGGCGCTCAGAGGGCGCGATCAATCGGCCCGAATGAATGACGGAATAAATGCCGTTCTCGTCAGGAGAATAAAGGCGAAGGTGGTCGGCAAACCGGGTCTGGTACTGCAGAAAAACAGACTGCGGCTTCGACTCCGTGTTGCGCAGTCGGAACCGTACCCAATAGCCCGCACTCGTATATCCCGGGTTGAACACTTCCGCGTCATTTGGAGAAAACGCTGCGCTTCGGGCACGTACATCAGCCAGATTGAAGCTCCTTTCGGAGTCTTTCAAGTATTCCAAATGGGGGCCCAGCGCAACGTGGCCAAAGCCTTGCTGAATACTCACCGTGCCTGATGCCCAAGCAGTCGATGCCAGGATCATGAGCAGGAACGCACACAACAGCGTTTGCCACCGATGCAGATCAGCTTGCTTCATGCTTCACATGTTCTACGCACCTGCTGGCCTGAGCAAGCAGGTTTGCACTCGGTTGATGCACACGCAGGCTCCACCGTGCAGTTTGTCAGCACCTCTGCCGTCAGCCCCGCGCGCTCGCCGGGAGTGCGCCATACGCCACAGCGGGAGGCTCCGAATGCGGTAATCGACGTTGGCCACCGCTGCATAGCAGGCGCCGCGATCCCGAACCGAGTGTTCGCCAGGAATTGATCGGCTATGTCGCTTTGCCGCCAGCATTTCGACGGCCTGGCCGTCAGCTGTGGGTCGTATGCCGTCACCAAGTTGATGGAGCCGAATGTCCAAGGGTCAGGCTGAACTCGCCATGCCCGGGCAGCCGCGAATAAGCGCTACCAGCGTGCCCTTTCTCCGCCCTTCAGCCCCAGCCCGCGGGGCGATGCTTCACGGCATGAGTTATCACCTCGAAGGCCGCCGCCTGTACATCGCCGATCTGGCGAGCCGCCAGCACGAGATGGAATCGGGCCGCGTGGCGATGCAGCCTTTGACCTACCGCGTGCTGTCCAAGTGCCTGCGCGAGGCCCTGGCCGGGCTGTCCGAGCCGGCCGCGCGTGCCGGCTTCTCCGAGTTGCCTGCGCACCTGATGCCGCTGGTGGCCGAGGTGCTCGAAACACGCCACTTCGACCAGCACGCCTGCCTGCTCGGCGGCCAGGCAGCGCACTGCCGCGAACAGGCAGACATCATCGTCGACCGCATCAAGCGCTCGGCGGCTTGCTGACACCACGGGCGGAGCCAGGCCCCCAAGTTTCACAGTCTTGACGCCGCCCCCCGGCGGCCAGACCATGCACGCTCCGCAAGGAGGCAGCCATGGTCACGCGCAAAAAGACAGCCAAGAAACCCACGCCGCTGTTCATGCGGGTCGCCCGACCCGACCCGCCCGACTCGCGTGACAGGCCGTTCCGGCCCAACGTGGGCCGAGCGCCGGCGCCCACGCTGTTCCCCGCTTCGGGCCTGGCGGTCAAGAACCAGGGTGACACCATGGCCTGCACCGGCTTCGGTCTGTCGCTGGTGGTCGAGCACCTGCTGCGCAGCGCGCGGCGCGAGGCCAAGCCCGCCATCTCGCCTTTCATGCTGTATTCGATGGCGCGGCGCTACGACGAGTTTCCAGGCTCGGTGCAAGACAAGGGCTCCAGCCTGCGCGGGGCGCTCAAGGGCTGGTTCAAACACGGCGTTTGCCGCGAAGACTTTTTCCCTGGGCTGGAGATGCCGCCGGCCAGCAAGAAGCTCTCGGAAGACTGGTGGTTCGACGCGGTGAAGCGCCCACTCGGCGCCTACTACCGCATCGACACGCAGTCGATCACCGACATGCACTCCGCACTCAACGAGGTGGGCATCATCTATGCGAGCGCTGGCTGCCACACCGGTTGGGATGAAGGCAACAACCTGCCGGCGATGAAGCGTCGCCCGAGCTCGTTCAAGGGTGTGTGGGAGATTCCGGTGCAAGGCGGCGAGGCCGACCACCCCGGCCACGCGTTTGCCATCGTCGGCTACAACGAGCGCGGCTTTCTGATCCAGAACTCCTGGGGCCCCGAGTGGGGCTCACACGGCTACGCCATCTTTGGCTACGACGACTGGTTGCGCAATGCGATGGACTGCTGGGTGGCCCAGCTCGGCGTGGTGACACGCGACCACACCGCCATCTCGAAATCGATCAGCCTGCGCACCGATGCGAACGGCCGCGTGGCGCTCGCCGCCAGCGAGGTGCTGCGCAACCGCGAGATCTCGCCCTTCATCATCAACATGGGCAACAACGGCGCGCTCAGCAACTCGGGCGTGTTCCGCACCCAACCCGACGACGTGCGTGCGCTGGTCGACGTGCACCTCGCGCAGGCACGCAAGACCTGGGGGCTCGCCGACGACCAGGTGGTTGACGTGTGCATCTACGCCCACGGTGGCCTGGTCGGTGAAACCAAGGCGGCCGACATCGCGGCGCAGTGGATACCGATGCTCTACGAGAAGAAGATCTTCCCCATCTTCCTGATGTGGGAGACCGACTTTTTTGCGACCTTGCTGCACCGACTTGAAGATGCGGTGAAAGACATACCGCGCAGCACCGGCTTCTCGCTCAAGAACTGGTGGAACCAGCGGCTCGAGCGCCTGATCGCCCGGCCCGGCACCATGCTGTGGGGTGAGATGAAGCAGAACGCCGATGCGATGAGCGCCTACAAGCCCGACGTGCCCGACGACGAACAGGCCGGTGGTGTGCTGCTCTACCGCCACTTCAAGCATGGCGTGGCCAACAAGAAGATCCGCATGCACTTCGTCGGCCACTCGGCAGGCAGCATCGTGGCCACCTTCATGATCGACCGGCTGGCACAAGAGGGCATGAAGTTCGAATCGGTGAGTTTCATGGCGCCGGCCGTGAAACTCTCGACCTTCGACGAACGCCTGCGCCCGCACTTGCTGTCGGGCGTGGTCAAGCGCTACCAGCAGTTCCACTTGACCGACCATGCCGAGCAAGACGATGGCAGCTGCGGGCCGTACCGGCGCTCGCTGCTGTACCTGGTGAGCGAGTCTTTCGAAGGCGGCAGCACCACGCCCGTTTTGGGCATGCAGAAGTTCTTCGATGTTTATGCCAAGAAGTTGCCGAACACCACGGTGCACTTGGCGCCCGGGCCGGTGAGCGCGAGCACCACGCATCCCGGTTTCGACGACGACCCGGGCACACGCGCCCAAGTGGTGAAGTTCATTCTCGGGAAGTGACCTGAGAGAGGACCTCGCTCACGCGCTCGGCCTGCGCTTCGCTCAAGCGCTGCGTGGTTTGAACCAGTTCGAGCTGGCGGCGTGTGAATTCGCGGTACAGCTCGGCGTGCTCCGGGCCCAGGGCGGTGAAGGCCGCGAGGTGGCGCGCGATCACGCCGGAGTCACCCCGCGAGATCGGCCCGGCGACCGCGGCCGACAAGCCCTTGCTGGCCGCAGCGTCCAGCGTGCCGCGTGCCATCGGCAGCAGCGCTTGCAGGGCCTGCGCTTCGTTGATGCCGAAGCTGCGCCACACCGTCACCGCCTCGTTGAGCATCGACAACAGGAAGCTCGCCGCATAGCTGGCGCTGCCGTGGTACAGCGCGCGTGCGCCGGGTGGCAGGCGCAGCGGGTGCATGCCGAGTGTGTGGGCGAGTTGCTCGAGTTGCGCTTCGAGGGCGGGCGGGCCTTCGATGGCGACGCTGCTGCCGGCCAGCAGCTCGATGGCACGTTGAGGGTCGGAGAAGATCTGCAGCGGGTGAAAGCCGCCGATCTCGGCGCCCGCGTCCGCCGCCGGCTGCAACACGCTCACTTCGCTGGCGCCGCTGCAATGCACCACCGATTGCCCCGCGCGCCACGGCAGCTGGGCGGCGAGGGGGGCGATGGCGTCATCGCTGACGGTGAGGAACACCAGGTCGGCCTGCGCCGCCGTGGCGGCATCGACCGCCTGGCAGCCGGGCATGCGCGCGGCCAGGTGTTGTGCGCTGCTGGCCTGGCGGCTGGCCACCTGGCCCACCACCACGCCACGCTGGCTCAGCGCTTGC
>NZ_JANOCG010000289.1:0-12999 GCF_031412075.1 Rhizobacter sp. | reverse complement strand
CCGCCCATCTGGGTGAAGGTGGAGGTCGACCGATCCATCCACACCACCATGTAGTGGCAGCCGATGCCGGCCACCGCACGCGAGCCTTCGGGCACTTTGGTGCTGGTGTTGTGCGGGCAGCCGCTGCAGAAGAAGGGCAGGCGGTCGCCGCTCTCGATGCTCATGGTTTGCAGCGCGCGGTCTTTGGCGTCGATCAGCGCGAGGCGGGCGTCGATGCGTGAAGCAGTGTCGGTGTCCACGCCCAGCTTCTTCAGCCGTTTGCCGATGGCCTTGGCGATGATCGCGGGCGTGAGGTCGGCCTGCGCGCGCAGCAGCCAGTTGCCGCCCGGGTTGGGCTGCGACCACTCGCCGCCGCTCTGGTCGCCGTCGGTCTCGTCGAACTTGCCGAGCACGTTGGGCCGCACGTCGGGGCGCCAGTTGTAGAGCTCTTCTTTCAGCTGGTATTCGATGACCTGGCGCTTTTCTTCCACCACCAAAATCTCTTGCAACCCTTGTGCAAACTCGCGCGTGATGGTGGCTTCGAGCGGCCACACCACGTTGACCTTGTGCAGGCGGATGCCCAGGCGGCGGCAGTCGTCGTCGCTCAAGCCCAGGTCTTGCAAGGCTTGCCGCGTGTCGTTGTAGGCCTTGCCGGAGGCGATCAGGCCGAAGCGGTCATTGGGGCCGCTGATCACGTTGTGGTTCAGCTTGTTGGCGCGCACGTAGGCCAGCGCCGCGTACCACTTGTGGTCCATCAACCGCGCCTCCTGCTCCAGCGGCGCGTCGGGCCAGCGGATGTGCAGGCCACCTTCGGGCATCACGAAGTCTTCGGGCAACACGATGTTCACGCGGTCGGGTGCCACGCTGATGCTGGCCGACGATTCGACGATCTCCTGGATCGTCTTCATGCCCGCCCACACGCCCGAGAAGCGGCTCATTGCAAACGCATGCAGCCCCATGTCGAGAATGTCTTGCACGCTGGACGGGAAGAACACCGGCAGCCCGCACGCCTTGAAGATGTGGTCGCTCTGGTGCGCGGCGGTGGAGCTCTTGGCGATGTGGTCGTCGCCGGCCAGCGCGATCACCCCGCCGTGTTTGGCGGTGCCGGCCATGTTGGCGTGCTTGAACACATCGGAGCAGCGGTCGACTCCCGGGCCCTTGCCGTACCAGATGCCGAACACGCCGTCGAACTTCTTTGATTGCGGATACAGGTCGAGCTGCTGTGTGCCCCACACCGCGGTGGCGCCCAGCTCTTCGTTGACGCCAGGCTGGAAGACGATGTTTTGTGCCGAGAGGTGTTTCTTGGCCGCCCACAGCGCCTGGTCGTAACCGCCGAGCGGCGAGCCGCGGTAGCCGCTGATGAAACCACCGGTGTTCAGCCCCGCCAGCGCATCGCGTGTGCGCTGCAACATGGGCAGGCGCACGAGGGCCTGCACCCCGCTCATGAAAGCTTGGCCCGTGGGCAGCGAATATTTGTCGTCGAGCGTCACGCTCTCCAGGGCTTTGCGGATGGCTTCCGGCAGCGGTGCGTTCATGTGTTCTGAAACTCCTGGTGAAGTGCGTTGCAGCAGCTCGTGACCGCTTGGCGCAGAGAGGCAAATGTGATGGGTCAGTGTAGAGATTTGGCCTCTTCATGTCCTTTCTTTGTTTGCCGCTGAGAGGGGTCTTGCGGCAATAATCTTGCGCTGCAAAGTCTCCTGGAGATGAGATGACGCTCAAAAAGCCGTTCCCAGGGAAAACCAGCAAGACCCACGACGAGGCCGAGCCACCCCACGGCGACGACCTCGACCGCTACGACGTGCTCATCCTGGGCGAGCTGCAACAAGACGCACGCCTGTCGAACTCGGAGCTCGCGGCGCGCATCGGCCTGTCGGCCGCACCGACCTGGCGGCGTGTGAAATGGTTGGAGGAGCAGGGCTTCATCACCGGTTACCGCGCCGAGCTCGACCGCCGCAAGATCGGCCTGGGCGTGCTGGCCTTCGTGCGGGTCGACGCCGAGCGCAATACCGGAATCGCCACACGTGCGCTCGAAGACGCCATCCGCAAATTGCCCGAAGTCATTGCCTGCCACTACATTTCAGGCACCGGCACTTTCGAGCTGCAAGTCATGGCCACCGACCTGGATGCGTTCTCTCGTTTTTCCATCGAGACCCTGCTCAACCTGCCGAACGTCAAAGACATCCACACCAGCTTCTCGCTGGGTGAGGTGAAAGCCGTCGCCGCATTGCCGCTTGGGCACTTGCAAGCCGCGAGATCGCGCTCGCGCTGACCCGCTCTTTGTTGATGCCCATGACCCGCCTGGTCGACCGCTTGCTCGGCACCGAGCCCAAACAGCGGCTGCGCCTGGTGCAGTGCGGCACCGCCATGCTGCTGGTGCTGGGCAGTGTGCTCAACATGCATTACCTGGTGTGGGCCGGGCTCGCACCGGCCGTGCCCACGGCGTGGTGGACGCTGGTGCTGGTAGGCGGCTTTGCGGTCTTCTTCATCACCATCCGCAGCGGGCGCAACCTGCGTTACGCGGAGCCCTCGCTGACCGTGCCGCAGATGGGGTTTGCCATTTTGTGCGGTGCGATCGGGTACGCCATTGCGGGGCGCGGGCGGGGCGGGGCCTTCCCCATCCTGATGGTGATCTTCATGTTCAGCATGTACTCGCTGCCGCCGGCCACGGTGTTGCGCACGAGCTTTTTTGCGGTGGCGGTGTTCGGCATCACCATGCTGGTGATGGCCCACCGCAACCCGGCGGTGTATGAGCCGGCGGTGGAGTGGGGCCACTTCATCATGATCGCCATCATGGTGCCGGCCATCGCGGTGCTGGCCGGGCAGCTGAGCCGCTTGCGCGACCGGCTGCGCCGGCAGAAAAAAGACATTGCGGTGGCGCTCTCGCGCATCCAGGAGCTGGCCACCCGCGACGAGCTCACTGGCCTCATCAACCGCCGCCACATGCTCGAGCTGATGGAGCAGGAGCGCCAGCGCGGCGTGCGCTCCGGCCAGTCGTTCTGCATCGCGGTGATCGACATCGACGACTTCCGCCACATCAACGACCAACACGGCCACGCATTTGCCGACCAGCTGCTGCGCCGTTTTGCCAACGAGGCCCTCAACGTCATCCGCATCTCCGACCTGCTGTGCCGCTGGGACGGCAAGGAGTTCTTGCTGATGCTCTCCAACACCCGTGCTTCATTGGGCCGCGTGAGCCTGGAGCGTCTGCGCGAGCGCATCAAAGCGCTGCCGGTCGAAGTGCAAGGCGCCGCCATGCACATGAGCTTTTGTGCCGGCGTCACCGAGCACCGTGCCGGCGAGACGGTGGCCGACACCGTGCAGCGCGCCGAACATGCCTTGCTCAATGCCAAGGCCGGCGGCCAGAACCGGGTCGTGCTGAGTTGACGGCACAGCCCGCGCTGCCTTGGCGTCACCTGTTGCTGGCCTTGGCGGTGGTGGCGGTGTGGGGCACCAACTTCGTCGTCATCAAGCTGGCGCTCGCGCAGCTGCCGCCGCTCTGGTTTGCCGCGCTGCGTTTTGCGCTGGCCTTCTTTCCGGCGGTGCTGTTGCTGCCACGGCCGGCCGTCTCGTGGCGCAACCTCGCGGCTTATGGCGTGTTGCTCGGCGTGGGCCAGTTCGGTGTGTTGTACCTGGCGATGAAGGGCAACATCTCGCCTGGCCTCGCCTCGCTGGTGATCCAGACGCAGGTGTTTTTCACCATCGTGCTGGCCATGCGTGTGGCGCGCGAACAGGTGCAGCCTTACCAATGGCTGGCGTTGGTGCTGGGCGCGGCAGGCATCGGCGTGATCGCGGCCCACACCGATGGCGACACCACCGTGCTCGGCCTGCTGATGGTGCTGGGCGCGGCCTTCTGCTGGGCCTGCGCCAACATGGTCAGCAAGCGGGCGGGCAGCGTCAACATGCTGTCGTACGTGGTCTGGTCCAGCATCACCGCTGTGCCGCCCTTGGTGGTCTTGTCCTTGATGTTCGAAGGCTGGCCTGCCATCGACGCCGGCTTGCGAAACGCCGACGCGGCCACCTGGGCGGCGGTGGCCTGGCAGGCCTTTGGCAACACCCTCTTCGGTTACGCCGCCTGGGGCTGGCTGCTGGCGCGCCACCCGGCGGCGAGCATCACGCCGATGGCCTTGCTGGTGCCGGTGTTCGGCATGGCGGCGGCCAGCGTGATGCTGGCCGAGCCGCTGCCCGGCTGGAAGCTGGGTGCGGCGGCGCTGGTGTTGTGCGGCCTGGCGCTCAACATGCTGTGGCCGCGGCTGAAGGCGGTGTTCTCCAGATAGGCGCGGTGGCATGGCGTTTGCACTGCCCTGGGGAGTGTGGGTCCCCTGAGGTGGTGCATGTTGTCCGAGCTGAACCTTCCGTCACGCGCTTCTGCCACGCCAGCCCGCGCGTCGCAGGTGAGTGCGGCCTGGAGCGAGCGGCTGCAGCTGCTGCTCGAATCCACCGGCGAAGGCATCTTCGGCATCGACCTCGCCGGCCATTGCACCTTTGTGAACCGCGCCGCGGCCGAGATGTTGGGCTACCGCACCGAGCAGGTGCACGGTCGCAACATGCACGAGCTGATCCACCACACCCACGCCGACGGCCGCCACTACCCCGAGTGCGACTGCCCCATCTTCAACGCCTTTCGGCGCGGCCTGCCGTGCCGCATCGACAGCGAGGTGCTGTGGCGCGGCGACGGCAGCTCGTTCAGCGCCGAGTATTCGTCGCACCCGATTCTTGAGAACGGCCAGGTGCAAGGCGCGGTGGTCACCATCGTCGACATCACCGAGCGCAAGCGCGCCGAGGCCCAGCTGGCGCAGGCGCGCGAGCAGCTGGAAAAACGGGTCGAAGAACGCACGCACGAGCTGACCCAGGCGCTGGGCCAGTTGCGCGAGCTGTCGGCTTACCTCGAGACCGTGCGTGAAGAAGAGCGCACCCGCATCGCGCGCGAGATCCACGACGAGCTGGGCTCGTTGCTGGTGGCGTTGAAGATGGATGTGAACTGGCTGGAAAAGCGCATCGACGACAAGCCGCCGCTGCAGGCCAAATGCCTGGGCATGGGCCGCTTGATCGACCGCGCGGTCGACAACCTCGGCCGCATCATCACCGACCTGCGCCCCAGCATCCTCGACCACCAGGGCCTGTGGGCCGCGCTCGAATGGCAGGCGCAAGAGTTCATCGAAACCACCGAGCTGCGCCACGAGCTGCGCGTGCATGTGCATGCCGGTGTCGAGCCTCCCGCCGGGCCGCAAGGCGAGCGCTGGGCGATTGCGGTGTTTCGCATCTTTCAAGAAATGCTGAGCAACGTGGCACGCCATGCGCGGGCCGGCTCGGTGCGCATTCACCTGTATGTGGACGGGCCGCCGCAGCCGGTGCTGCACCTCGAGGTGCGCGACGACGGTGTCGGCGCCGAGCGTGCCGCGCTCGACGACCCGCGCAGCTACGGTGTGATGGGCATGCGCGAGCGTGCCGGCCATTTCGGCGGAACACTTTTCATCGACAGCACGCCCGGCCACGGCACCGTCGTGTGCCTGACCATGCCGCTGCCGGAGGTCACATGAAACCGATCCGCGTGTTGATTTGTGATGATCACCTCATCGTGCGCCAGGGCATCCGACAGGTTCTCGCCGATGCGGCCGACATCGCGGTGGCCGGAGAAGCCGCCAACGGCCCCGAGGCGCTGACGCTCGTGCGCGAAGGTGGCATCCACGTGGTGCTGATGGACATTGCCATGCCGCACCGTGACGGGCTCGACGTGCTGCGCCAGCTCAAGAGCGAGTTCCCCCGGCTGCCGGTGCTGATGCTGAGCACCTACCCCGACAAACAGTACGCCGTGCGCAGCATGAAGCTTGGCGCCGTGGGCTACCTCAACAAGAGCGCCGACTCCGAGCAGATGATCGGCGCCATCCGCAAGGTGGCCGCCGGTGGCTTGTTCATCACACCGGCGGTGGCCGAACAACTGGCGGGCGCCATCGGGGCGGGCCGAGCCGAAGATGCGCCGCTGCACGAGCGCCTGTCGCACCGCGAGTACCAGGTGTTTCGCTTGCTCAGCCAGGGCCGCAGCGTGGGCGAGATCGCCGGGCAGCTCTCGCTTTCACCCAACACCGTGAGCACCTACCGCGCCCGCATTCTTGAAAAAACCGGCGTTCGCAACGACGTGGAGCTGGCGCTGTATGCCGTGCGCCAGGAGCTGTTGCAGGTTTGAACCTAGACTGCGTGCCATGCCTGCTCCTTACACCGTTGAACAACCCACCCGCGGCGACATCGACGCGCTGGCGGGCGCCGCCGTGCTCGATTTCGGCACCAACTGGTGCGGCTACTGCCGCGCGGCCGAGCCGATTGTGGTGGCGGCCCTGGCCGAGCACTCGCAGGTGCGCCACCTGAAGGTCGAAGACGGCCCCGGCCGACCACTCGGCCGCTCGTTCGGCGTCAAGCTCTGGCCCACGTTGATCTTCCTGCGCGACGGCCGCGAAGTGGCCCGCCTGGTGCGGCCCGGCGACGGCGCGGCCATCGGCCTGGCACTCACGCAGATCGCCGCCGCCTGACCCGCCACATCGACACGGAACCTTTGCTCCGCGCGGCGGGTCGATGAGGCTTCGCTTCATCACCTGCTGCTGCCATGACGCATCACACCCCCACCGCCGGCCTCTCGCGCCGGCGTTTGCTCGCCGCTGGTTTGATGCTGGGCAGCTTGCCCGCCTGGGCACAAGGCCTGCCTCAAGCCACCCACCGCGAGATTGATTTGGATTGGCTCGACGTTGGCCGCGAGCGCCCGGTGCCGGCGCGCTTGTACTGGCCTCGCGCGACGAGCGGCACGGTGCCGCTGGTGGTGTTCTCGCACGGCATCGGCGGCTCACGCCGTGGTTACAGCTACCTCGGTCGCCATTGGGCCAGCCACGGGTATGCGAGCCTGCATGTGCAGCACGTGGGGAGCGACTCGGCGCTGTGGGGCGGCAACCCGTTCGCGGTGGTGAGCCGCTTGCAGGCGGCGGCGCAAGAGCGTGAGGCGATTGCCCGCGTGAAGGACGTGCGCTTCGCACTCGACCGCGTGACCGAACTCGCACCCCACCAGCTCGGCGCGGCGATCGACACACGCCGCATCGTGGCTGCCGGCCACTCCTACGGCGCCAACACCAGCCTGCTGGCGGTGGGCGCCCGGGTGACGCGCGGCGACCAATGGCTTGAGTTCCGTGACCCCCGCTTCACCGCTGCGGTGGTGATCTCGGCGCCGCCTTTCTACGGTGAAAACGACCTCCGGTCGGTGCTCGGCCGTGTGGCCGTGCCCACGCTGCATGTGACCGCGACAGAAGACGTGATCCAGATTCCCGGCTACCGCTCAGGCGCCATGGACCGCCTGGCGGTGTTCGACGCGGTGGCCGACCGGCGCAAGCTGCTTGTCGTCTACGAAGGTGGCTCGCACAGCATCTTCACCGACCGTGGGGGCACGGGTGGACATGCGTTGAATCCCCGGGTGAAAGCGGCCACCAAGGATCTGGCGCTCGCGTTTTTTGCGCGCAGCTTCGAGGGCGACGCGGCACACCTCACACGCTGGGGCGAAACCTGGAAGTCGCTGCTGGCGATGCCGCTCGAGGTCAGCTGAGCTTCGCTGATTCCTGAAACCACCCGGCCCCTCCCTGCGTTCGGGAATACAGGCTCAGCCCGAACGGTGGTGTGGAGAGGCCCCGCACCATAAGAAAAGCCCGCAACCATTGCTGGCAGCGGGCTCGGTCTTCCGGGCAAAGGGTCGATCACTCTTTGGTGATTGCAACCTCGACGGTTTCTCTCAGCGCTGGGGTACGGGTTCCCTTCTGTCCGCCCAATGGTGCGGCCGGTTGGCACTGTGAACGGAGCGGAGTGTAGTTGAGGCCGCGCAGTTCATTTCACTGAAGAGCCCGGCTTTCATGGGGCTTCTCTGAAAAACCACGGCCTTCACACCGGCCAGCGCACGGTCGCGTCGAGCCCCGGCGACGCGTTGCGCAAGACCAATGAGCCGCCGTGCGATTGCGCGACCAGGCGGCACAGGTAGAGGCCCAGGCCCACACCGCCGGTGGCGCGGGTGCGCGCCACGTCGGGCCGGTAGAAGGGTTCGGCCAGCCGCGAGAGCTGATCCTCGGGCACACCGGCGCCGTGGTCGCGCACGCTGAAGCACACCGCATCACCCTCGACCCAGGTGCTCACCATCACAGGCTCGCCAGCGCTCGCGCCGTGGCGGCAGGCGTTGTCGATCAGGTTGCGCAGCAGCAGCGTGGCGCGCGGGCGGTCAAGCTGCAGCACGGGCAGCTCGTCGGCCAGCGAGAGCTGGATGGGCTGGCTCGCAAAACCGGTGGCCACCACCTCGCGCAGCAGGGTGTTGAGGTCGGTGGCCTCGCGCTTGAGCGCGGCGGGGCCGGCGGCCAGGCGCTCGCCTTCCAGCAGGTCGGTGATCAGCTCGCCCATCAACGTGAGATCGCGCAGCAGCGCTTGCCGCTCGGTGCTCTCGGCCGACAGCTCGGCATTCAAGCGCGCGCGCGTCAACGGAGAGCGCAGCTCGTGGCTGATGGCCAGCAGCAGCGCGCGCTGGTTCTTCAGCATGCCGTGCAGGCCGGTGGCCATGTCGTTCACCTGCGTGGCCAGGTCGCCCAGCTCGTCTTTGCGGCGCACGGGGATCGGCGCGTCGAAGCGGCCTTCGCCATAGCGCAGCGCACCGGCGCGTATGTCGTCGAGCGGGCGGAACAGGCGCCGCACCGTGGCATAGGCCAGCAGCGTCAGCAGCAGCAGGCCGAAGAGGGGCACCAGCCCGCGCCAAGGGTGGCGCTCACGCCAGATCACGTCGCCCAGGCCGAACTGGATGCGGTGGCCGTCGGCGGTGTTGCGGCTGAGCATGCCGCGGATCTCGCCCTGGCCGTCTTTGTCGCCCTTGTCATTCATCCAGCCACGCTCATGGCGGTGGCTCGGGTGCGAATCCCACTGCACCAAAGGGCCGTCGATGCGCACCGACACCGGCAGCCGCGCCACCAGCGCCTGCGCGCGGGTCACGTCCGGCGGTGAGCCGACTTCAGTGGCCAGGCGATCCACGTAGTCCGACAGCAGCGGCTTCACCAACAGGGTGAAGCTGCCCGTCAAGGCCATGCGGGTGCCGCCCACGAACACCACCACCGTGCCGATGGCGAGCAACAGAAACAGCGCCACCAGACGCCAGCGCAGCGAGTGCCTGAAGCGCTGGTGCCAACGCTTGTGCGCTTGCAGATGAGCCCGCACACGCGCTCTCACGACAACGGCACTCCGGCGAAGGTGTAGCCCGCGTTGCGCAGTGTCTTGATCAGCGGCAGCGGCTCCAGCTTGCGGCGCAAGCGGCTGATGAGGATGTCGACCGCGCGGGTGAACAGGTCGGCATCGCGGCCGCGCAGCTTGTTGAGAATCTCGTCGCGGCTGAACACCCGCCCCGGCTCGCGCGCCAGCATCACCAGCAGCTCGAACTCGGTGCCCGTGAGTTCGAGCAGCTCACCCTGGCGGCGCACCTCGCGGCGCAAGAGGTCGACCTCGAGCTCATCGAACAGCAGCTTGCCGTTGGGTGGGCGGTGCATCTCGCCACTGCTGCGCGAGCGCCGCAGAATCGTTTGCAAACGAGCCGCCAGCTCGCGCGGCTCGAAAGGCTTGGGCAGGTTGTCGTCGGCGCCGAGTTCCAGGCCGACCACACGGTCGGTCACGTCGCCACGCGCGGTGAGCATCAGCACCGGGATGTCGCTGCCGTGGCGGATGCGCCGGCACACCTCGAAGCCGTCCATCTCGGGCAGCATCACGTCCAGAATCACCGCGTCGTAGGCCTGTGCCGCCAGCCGCGCCAGGCCCTGGCTGGGCAGCGCGGCGTGGTCGAGCTGCATGTCGAAACGCTGCAGGTAGGTGGCCAGCGGCGGCGCGAGGTCTTCGTCGTCGTCGATCAACAAGATGCGGTGCATGGGGCGGGATGCTGACACAAGGACAGCGCTACAACCACCGCCGTGTGCTCGCAACATAGTCATGCCACCAGCCACCAAAGCGACGCGCCATCTGCGCTTCTTCATCCGGAATGTGAACCGCGTTCACGACCGTGGCAAACAGCAGCGCACTCACTGCCAACAGCGGCGTCCCCAGCCCCAGCGCCGCGCCCAGCAGCAGCGTGGTGATGCCAAGGTACATCGGGTTGCGGCCGAACCGGTAAGGCCCTTCTTCGATCAGTTGCAGCGGCGTCTCGCTCGGCCGCACCGGGGTGCCTGCCGCTCGAAACAAAGCCCAGGCCCACACCATCGACACCAAGCCGGCGGCGGCGAGCAGCGCGCCCGCCACCGGCGCGTGGCCCCAGGGTGCGCCGCTGCCCCACAGCGCGTAGTGGCCGGCCCCTGCGCTGGCGGCGAGTGCCAGCGCGATGCCGGGCGGCCGCCAGCGCAGCGCGCTCAGGCGCGGCGTGACGGCGCGTGCCGCCACCACCGTCACGCCACGGCCAGGCTCAACCGCGCCAGCCATGGCGGCCACCACGGTGCTCCAGCAGCCCGCGCAGCTTTTGCTGTTGCTCCGGCTTGAGGCTGTCGTAGAAGTCGGCCGCGGCGGTCACGAGCGCGGGCGAGCCTTCGCGCAGCGCCACGGTTTTGGCGTCCACCATCGCCAGCGCGCGGCTGCGGTCAAACTGCGGGCCGGCCAACATCAACTTCAGCTCGGCGTGTGGCTCGCCGCCCTTGGCGACCATGGCCTTGCGCTGGGTTTCGAGCGCACTGGCCAGCATACCGAGCTTGGCCTGTTGTGCCGCGTCGAGATCGAGCTTGCGGCCCGCGCGCTCGACCATCTTTTCGCGCCACTCTGCGCGGTCTGCGTCCGTCATGTTGCCGCCCCAGGGGCCGTGCGAGCGGTGCGAACAAGCGGCCAGGCCGCCAAACAGAACGGAAGCGCCAAACACGCCGATCAGCGTGCGTTTGATCCAGGTTTTCATGGGGTGCCCTTTCAGGTCGGTTGAACATGAAGGCATGGTCGCGGGGCGCCGTGTTGTTGTCCTTTCTGGGAGGGATCGGTTTGTATCGTTTCTTTTCACCGGGTGAGGGGCACACCTGCTCGGCAAGCTTGCGCCCGGCGAATGCAAGGTCAGCCAGCGACCTGTTCCAGCGCCACCATTGCCAGCACCGCCGTCATGCCAATGATGTCGATGGTGGTCAGAGAGCGCCATCGGCGCACCATCAAGGTGGCCATGGGGAACAGCAGCGCGGCGAACACCAGCCATTCGAACGGTGGCAGGCACAAGCGCGCGAGGAACCACAGCCAGGCGCCATGCACCGCAAAGCCCCAGAACTCGCCGCGTGTCGCCGTGCCATGCCATTGCACCGACTGCCGCCAGCCCGAGGCCACCGCTTCGATCCACGAGATGCCTTCCTCGTCGAGTACGCGGTGCAACACCGTCAGCGCCATCAGGCCCATCACGATGAACCCCAGGTAGAACAGCACCGCGAGGCCGCCCACGATGGGCCGGTTCCAACCGTCACCGCTGGTGGGGTTGGGCCCCACGATGCTGATGAATGAAAGCACCGTGATGCCCAGCACCACGGCCGCACCTGCGAAGGCCACGGCCACCCGCGGCCACCCCATGCGCCGCAGCACGCGGCCGGCAACGAACAGCGCCAGCGTGGCCCCGGTGATCTGCAGCGCTGCGACGAGACCGTCGGAACGCTTCGCCCATTTCTGCCGCAGCGTGGGCTTCAACTGGGGCTCGGCCATGGACCGGCTGCCGGCCATCCACTTTTTCTGCGGGTCGTTCAAGGCTTTCTTCCACGCGTCGGACCAGTTGCGCGGCACCGGCCTGCCATCGAGCAGCCAGGTGGCGAGGCGTGTGCGTCCGCTGGCCGTCTCGGCCTCGGTGGGCCACAGCACCGGCTTGAGCAGGCCCAGGCGGGCCTCGGCCACGCGTGCGGGCAATGCCTCGCGCAGGCTGGCGTCACCGTCGGTTTCGCAAATCACGTCCTTGGTGGTGCCGTCGCGGATGACACGCCGTTCGACGCGCTGCGGGGTGCCGGCCAGCGTGTCAATGCGGCACAGCAGCGGGGGCAGCGCCGGCTCGCCCGGCAGCTCCAGCGAGGCTTCGTGAAAGGGCACCGCCTGCAGGCTGCTGTTGCGCAGGCGAAGGGTCAGGTACATGCGCGGGCGTGGAGCGGTCGTCGCCCATAACCCGGGGCCTGCACGCACCAGCTCGCCGTTGGCCGCTCGGCCTGCCAGCGATTGCAGCCCTGGCGGCAGCTGGGTGGTGACGCCCTGCCATTCGAAGGCGATGTTTTCATACACGCGCTGCCATGCGGCAGCGTCGGGCTCGTCGCGGCGTTTGGCCCCGCTGTCGATGGCTTGGCCGATGGTCAACAGCAGGTCATTCGGTTTGCCGTTCACCGATTCCAGGTACAGGTGCAGCAGCTCGCGCTGCAGGGCTGCGGCCTCCTCGGCCTTGCCCATCTCTTTCAGCAGCGCGATGAGGCTCATCGCATCGGTGGTGCTGGCGCCGATCTTGGTGGCGCGCACGGCTTGCATGAAGCTGGCTTCGTCGGATGCGGCTTCGGCCGTGCCCGGCGATAGCGATGACCACAACAGCAGGCAGCTCAGTGCGAGCAAACGGAACATGTGTCTCTCCTCCCCAGGTGTCGGAAGGGAGGATACGCGTGGCCTGCGCGGTACCAGTTGCATGGGCCACGTGTAGTTCCACCCCTACAAAACAACCCCCGCCGCCACGATTCCGCTGCACCCCCGTCGTCCCTAGCATCCCGTCATCCATTCGAAGGGAACCCGCATGCGTGACGCCGACCGCTCCACCGACAGCAACCGTTTCGACCCCTACAACGCCGAGCGCCCGCTGTTGATGCGCTGCGCTTGCGGGCAGCACGCCTCGGCCGATGAACACCACAGCGCGCTCAGCGCTGTCAGCGAACTCAAGCGCCGCAGCGAGACCAGCGAGTTCGAGGCCTACTCCAACGACTTCATCGAAGCCTCCCTGGTGAAGGCGCTGTTCCCGCAAGACGCCATGCGCCGTCGCTTCTTGCGCGCGGTGGGCAAGGGCGGTGCGAT
>NZ_JANOCG010000288.1:0-3884 GCF_031412075.1 Rhizobacter sp. | reverse complement strand
CCACCTTGGCCGGGCAACCGAAATTGAGGTCGATGCCCGCCGGCCCCAAGGCCGCCAGCTTGGCCGCGTTTTCAGCCAGGCACACCGCGTCGGAGCCCATCAGCTGCGCCCGCACCGGCACACCGGCCGGCGTGCGCCCGCCGTTAAGCAGCTCGGGCACCACGCGCACAAACGCGCGGTCGGGCAACAAGGTGCCGGTGACGCGGATGAACTCCGACACGCAGCGGTCGATGCCGCCCACCCGCGTGAGGATGTCGCGCAGGGTGTGGTCGAGCAGGCCTTCCATCGGGGCGAGGAGCAACGTCATGTTGGGTATTCTCCGATGCCATGAAAGCGCACGTCACATCGGTCAGCCTCAACGGCACGCACAAGTTCTCGAAACCCACGGCACAGCAGATCACGCTGCTGGCCGGCCTGGGTGTCGAAGGCGACGCCCATTGCGGGGTCACGGTGAAACACCGCTCGCGTGTGGCACGCGACCCGACGCAACCCAATCTGCGGCAGGTTCACCTGATCCACAGTGAGTTGTTCGACGAACTGGCAGCGCAGGGCTTCGCCGTGGCGGCTGGCCAGATCGGCGAAAACATCGGCACACGACACATTGACCTGCTGGCGCTGCCGGTGGGCTCGCAGCTGCACATCGGTGACACCGCGATAGTCGAACTCACCGGCCTGCGCAACCCCTGCGTGCAGCTCGATGCGCACCGCACCGGGCTCATGTCGGCAGTGCTGGGACGCACAGCCGATGGCAAGCTGGTGCGCAAGGCCGGCGTGATGGGCGTGGTCATCGCGGGCGGCAGCGTGCAAGCGGGCGATGCGATCCGGGTGACGCTGCCTGCCCCACCACACCGCGCGATGGAGCGTGTGTAGTGCACTGCAACGTTTTCGACACCGCCATCGGCTGCTGCGGCATCGCCTGGGGCCAGCGCGGCATCCGCGCGTTCCAGCTGCCCGAGCCGACCGATGCAGGCACCTTGCGCCGCATGTTTCGCGGCGGTGCAGCCTTGCCGCAGGCCGAGCCACCACCCGAGGTGCAGTCGGCCATCGAGCGCATCGTCGCGCTGCTGCAAGGCGAGCCCATCGACCTGCGCGACGTGGCGCTCGACTTCGACGGCATCGCGCCCTTTCACCGGCGTGTGTACGAGGTCTCGCGCGAGATCCTCGCCGGGCAGACGCGCACCTACGGCGAGGTGGCCACACAACTCGGCGACGCCGGTGCCTCACGCGCGGTGGGACAGGCGCTGGGTGCCAACCCGTTTGCCATCATCGTGCCCTGCCACCGCGTGCTGGCGGCGGGTGGGCGCGCAGGCGGCTTTTCGGCGGGCGGTGGGGTGTCGACCAAGCTGCGCATCTTGCTGATTGAGCAGGCCCAATTCGGGAGCGAGCCGGGGCTGTTTTAGCTCGGTTAGCATCGGCGCGCTCACATCCACCACCGGAGACTTTTGATGACAACCCACTGGCTGCGCGCTCTCGCGCTCGCTTCGTTCACCACGCTGGCCGCCCCCATGGCCCATGCCCAAGCCAGCGCGCCGGCCGCTGCCAAGCAGGAACCCGGCACGGTGGTCACCCCAAGCGGCCTGATCTACCAATCGCTCAGTGAAGGCAAGGGCGCGAGCCCCGCCGCCACCGACACGGTGAAAGTGCACTACCGCGGCACCTTCCCCGACGGCAAGGAGTTCGACAGCTCCTACAAGCGCGGCCAGCCCGCCGAGTTCCCGCTCAACCGCGTGGTCAAGTGCTGGACCGAGGGCGTGCAGATGATGAAGGTCGGCGGCAAGGCCAAGCTGGTGTGCCCACCTGCCATCGCCTACGGCGAACGTGGTGCAGGCCCGATCCCGCCGAACGCCACCCTGAACTTCGAGATCGAGCTGCTGGACATCAAGCGCTGAGTTCCGGTCAGCGCGACTCGCGCTGGGCCCCGGCGTCAAACAGCGCCGGGTGCTCGCGGCCATAAAAACCTGCCGCTTCGTCGTGCGTCAGGTTGAGAAACCGGCGGTAGCCCGGCACCCACTGGTAGCCGAGCGCTACCAAAAACAGGCCCACGCCGCAGGCCATGTAGACCTGGTCAACGTGAAACACCACCAGGCTCGCGCCCGCGAGCCCCGGGCCGATCACCGCCCCCACCTGCGCCACCATCAGGTTGACCGCCGACATGCGGGCCCGAAAGTGCTGCGGGATGGCGAGCATGCGGTGGGTGTGCCCCACGGTCACGACCGTCATCACGCAAGCACCGATGAGCGTGAACGCCAGCACCATCACCCAGGGCTGGTGGGTCAGCCCCAGCACCACCAGGATCACGCCCTCGCACAAGATGGCACCGAAGCTGGCGCGAAAGCGGCCCACCCTTTCGGCCACCCACATCGAACCGCCGAGCGAGCCCACCAACATGCCCACCGAGAGCCCGGCCTCGCAGGCCCCGAGCCAAGCGCCCGACAGCGACAAAGACTGCACCTTCAGCGGCACCAGCATGCCCACGCTGGGCACGAAAAAAATCAACACGAGGAAGGACACGAACGACCATCCACGCTCGGTGGGGATCTTCCACTTGGCTGCCAGTCCGGCGCGCAGATCGGTCATCCAGCTGGCCACCGAGCGTGAGGCCCGCACACCCCTCGGCAGCTCGATGCGTGAGGCCAGCAGGCAGGCCAAGGCCAACAGACCCGCGTTGACCCACAGCGCGGTGGCCGTGCTACCCACCGCGAGCAAGGCCCCGCCGGCCACCGGGCCGAACAAGCGGCCCAGGGCCTGCGCGGTGCGCTGGTAACCCAGGCCTTCGTTCAACTGCTCGGGCGGCAGCATTTCGGCGGCGATGCTCATCGTCACCGGGGTCATGACGGCCATCGCCACCTGCTGCAACACCCCTAGCAGGATGATCCACTCGATGCGGTAGACACCGGCCTGCGCCATCGACGCCAGCAGCAGGCTCTCGACCAGCAGCGCCACCAGACCGAGCGTGAGCAGCAAGCGCTTGGACACCCTGTCGCCCAGCGGCGAGAGCAGCGGCAGCGAAAAAAACGCCACCGCCGCGAGCAGCGACGCGTACAGCGCGATGTGCGTTGCCCCACCTTCCTTCGCAATCCACCAGGGCACCGCCACGTAGCCGACCATGGTCGACAACAAGGTCAGTGCATCACTGACCAGCAGCGACCTGAACGGCCTGCCGAGCCGGTTCCAGCCTTCGAGCTTGGCTTTAAACAAGGGCCTGCGGCTGTGCAGCCACCGGCGGCAGCGGCTCGTCGTCTTCGGCCTCTTCTCCGAGGAAACCGCCACTCTGGTGCGCCCACAGCCGCGCGTACAAACCGCCCTGCGCAAGCAGGCTGCGGTGGTCGCCTTCTTCGACGATGCGGCCCTTGTCGAGCACCACCAGACGGTCCATCGCGGCGATGGTGCTCAGGCGGTGGGCGATGGCCACGACCGTCTTGCCTTCCATCAAGCGGTACAGGCTCGCCTGGATGGCGGCTTCGACCTCGGAGTCGAGCGCGCTGGTGGCTTCATCGAGCAACAGAATGGGCGCGTCTTTCAGCATCACCCGCGCGATGGCGACACGTTGCCGTTGCCCACCCGACAACTTGACCCCGCGTTCGCCCACATGCGCGTCGTAGCCCTTGCGGCCCTTGGCGTCGGCCAGGCCCAGGATGAAGTCGTGCGCCTCGGCGCGCAGCGCGGCGGCCAGCATCTGCTCTTCGCTGGCATCGGGCCGGCCGTAAAGAATGTTGTCGCGCACCGAGCGGTGCAGGAGCGAAGTGTCTTGCGTGACCATGCCGATCTGCGCACGCAGGCTGTCTTGTGTGACGTGCGCGATGTCTTGCCCGTCGATCAGCACGCGGCCCTGCGCGACGTCGTGAAAGCGCAGCAGCAGGTTGACCACGGTCGACTTGCCCGCC
>NZ_JANOCG010000287.1:0-18550 GCF_031412075.1 Rhizobacter sp. | reverse complement strand
CCGCAGTGGCTCGACCTGCCGCCGCGTCGGCCGACTGAATGAGGCTCAGCCCATGGACTTCCAGAAAGAACTCGACACCCGCGGCCTCAATTGCCCACTGCCCATCTTGAAAGCCAAGAAAGCCTTGGCCGACATGCACAGCGGGGAGGTACTCAAGGTGGTGGCGACCGACCCAGGGTCGATGCGCGACTTTCAGGCTTTTGCCCGGCAGACGGGCAACGAACTCGTGGAGCAGTCAGCTGCCAACGACGAGTTTGTGCACTACCTGAGGCGATGGTAAGCGTGGGAGGGCCGAGCGCCGGGCCGCTCCAAGCCGGCCCCCGCGCGCCGCGGCTCGCACTCCGGCTGTCCATGCCCGCGCAGGCGGGCATGGAGCCTCGGCCTACGTTCCCCTCGAACGAGGGGCTGTCAGTTCTAGATTTCCAGCGATCTCAGGTAGTCGCGGAAGCCCGGGCCGAGCTGCGGGTGCTTGAGCGCCAGCTCCACATTGGCCTGTAGAAAGCCTTCCTTGCTGCCGCAGTCGTAGCGCTTGCCTTCGTAGCGATAGGCAAACACCTTTTCGCGCCGCAGCAGGCCGGCGATGCCGTCGGTGAGCTGGATTTCGCCGCCCACCCCGCGAGGCTGGTTGGCGATTTCGTGAAACACACCGGGCGTCAGGATGTAGCGCCCGGCCACACCCAGGCGTGAGGGCGCGTCTTCAGGAGCGGGCTTCTCGACGATGCGGGTCACGTCCATCAGCACGTCGTTGATCGGTGAGCCGTCCACGATGCCATAGCGGCGCGTGTGTTCGGCGGGCACCTCTTGAACGGCCAGGATGGAGACACGCCATTCGTTGAACTGCTCGGTCATCTGCTGCAGCACGGGCTTGGTGCCCACCATCAGGTCGTCGGCCAGCAACACGGCAAAAGGGTGGTTGCCCACCAGGCGCTGACCGCACAAAACGGCGTGGCCGAGGCCGAGGGCCTGTGGCTGGCGTACGTAGATGCACTCCATGTCATCGGGTTTGACCGAGCGCACAACGTCCAATAGTTCCTGCTTGCCCGCCTGTTCGAGGGCTACTTCCAGCTCGAAGGTCATGTCAAAGTGATCTTCGATCGGGCGCTTGTGGCGGCCGGTCACGAAGATCATCTCGCGCACCCCGGCGGCATAAGCTTCTTCGACGGCGTACTGGATCAGCGGTTTGTCGACCACCGGAAGCATCTCTTTGGGTTGGGCTTTTGTCGCGGGCAGGAAGCGTGTACCGAGGCCTGCTACAGGAAAGATCGCTTTGGTAACTAACATTTGCTTACAATCGTCCAAGGAGTGAGGGGATGCTTCGAAATCATTGTGTCATGCGATTTGTGACGCGCGTACACCGGGCATGAGTGGGATGGCATGGACATTTTGATCATCGAGCCGCTGGAGGCCGAAGTCACACAATGGTTGGCGGAGCGCTATTCGGTGCGATATGCCCCCGAGCTGATTCGTGACCTGCGCGAGTTCAGGCAATCGCTCTACAACGTGCGTGCCTTGGTGTTGCCCTCGATGCTCGCGCTCGACCCGGCGACGCTGCACTACGCGCCGGTGCTGCGTGCCGTGGGGCGGGTGAGCGGCGGCGCCGAAAATATCGACCTCGACGCCTGCTCGCGCGCCGGCATCGAGGTGGTGCGCAGCCTCACCGCGACCGCGCAAGCCGAGGCCGAGTTCATGATCGGCGCCATGTTGTCGCTGCTGCGCCGAGTGCCGGTCGAAGGAGCCGACGGCATGTTGGTGGGCCGCGAGTTGGGCGCCTGCACCGTGGGCCTGATCGGCATGCCGCCCGCTGCCAAAGCCATGGTCAACATGCTGAGCGGGTTTGGCTCGCGGGTGGTGGGCTACGACCCCTCCCTGCACGCCACCGACGGCGTGTGGGAGCGTTGGCGTGTGGCCCCGCTGGGCCTGCGCGAGTTGCTTGAAACAAGCGATGCAGTGTGCGTGCAGCTCAACTACTTCAGTCGTTACCACGGCCTGCTGGGCGAACGCTTCCTGCCGTTTTGCAAACCCAGCCAGGTGATCGTGAGCGTCGCGCACTCGGGCGTGTTCAACGAGCGTGCACTGGCTGATGTGTTGATCAGCGGGCGCGTCGCCGCTTGCTGGCTCGACAGCCTGGAGCCCGGTGCGCTGGACGAAGGACGCCCGCTCAAGGGCATGGACACCCTGCAGATCACACCCCGCGTGGCCAGCACCACGCGCGAGTCACGGCTGCGCAGCTCGTGGGCGGTGGCCCGGCGCATCGCCGAGCGGCTGGCAGCCACGCCGCCAGCACCCCGCGAGTTCAGGTCGACGGACCCAGGCGTGCCGACTGATCTTGCAGCCTAGCCAGAGCTGCCGTGAATTCGGCGATGCGCTGCTGCTCCTGAGCCACCACGGCGGCCGGCGCACGCGCCACGAAGGACTCGTTCGACAGCTTGCCGCTGGCTTTGGCAATCTCGCCTTGCAAGCGCGTGATCTCCTTGTTCAAGCGCTCCTTCTCGGCGGCGACGTCGATCTCCACATGCAGCGCCAGGCGCGACTCGCCTTGCACGACCACCGGTGACTGGCTCGTCGCAGCGCTGAAGGCGGCCTCGTCGTCGAAGACATTCACTTCCGAGACCTTGGCCAGCGCCTTGAGCACCGGTGCGGCCTCGCGCAGGAAGGCCGGGTCGCCATAGCCGTTCAATGGCACACGCGCGGCCGGTGACAGAGACATCTCGCTGCGCAGGGTGCGGCAGGCGCTCACCAGCCCCTTGAGCTTGCCCACCCAGGCATCGGCATTCGCGTCGATGCGCTCCAGCTGGGCCTGCGGGTAGGCGGCGGTCACGATGCTGTCGGTCGACTTGCGCCCGGCGATCGGCGCCACCGTGTCCCACAGCTCGGCGGTGATGAAGGGCGCGATGGGGTGCAGCAGGCGCAGCATGGTTTCCAGCACGCGGATCAGCGTGCGGCGGGTGGCGCGCTGCTGCGATTCGTCACCACCCTGAACCTGCACCTTGGCGATCTCGATGTACCAGTCGCAGTATTCGTCCCAGACAAACTGGTAGAGCGTGTTGGCGACGTTGTCGATGCGGTAGTCGGCAAAGCCTTGCGCAACGGCCGCTTCCACACGCTGCAACTCGCTCGTGATCCAACGATCGGCGGGGCTGAAGCTCATGTAGCCGTGAAAGGCACCGCCCGGCGCGCATTCGGCCTTGCTGTGCTCCTTCAGCCCGCAGTCGTGCCCTTCGCAGTTCATCAGCACGAACTTGGTCGCGTTCCAGAGCTTGTTGCAGAAGTTGCGATAGCCCTCGGCACGCTTGGTGTCGAAGTTGATGTTGCGGCCCAGGCTCGCGTAGCTGGCCATGGTGAAGCGCAGCGCATCGGCGCCGTAGGCCGGCATGCCGTCGGGGAACTCTTTCTTCACGCGCGCGGCGACCTTGGGCGCGGTCTCGGGCTTGCGCAGGCCGATGGTGGACTTCTTCACCAGCGTGTCGAGGTCCACACCTTCGATCAAGTCCACCGGGTCGAGCACGTTCCCTTCGGACTTGCTCATCTTCTTGCCTTCACTGTCGCGCACCATGCCGTGGATGTAGACGGTCTTGAAGGGCACCTTGCCGGTGAAGTGCGTGGTCAACATGATCATGCGCGCCACCCAGAAGAAGATGATCTCGTAGCCAGTCACCAGCACGCTGGACGGCAGGAACAGATCGAGCTCCTTGGTCTTCTCGGGCCAGCCGAGCGACGAGAACGGCACCAGGCCCGACGAGTACCAGGTGTCGAGCACGTCTTCATCGCGCCTGAGCTCACCCGCGTAGCCCGCGGCCTTGGCCTTGGCGCGGGCTTCTTCTTCGTTATGAGCCACGAAAAGCTCGCCGTTGGCACCGAACCACGCCGGGATCTGGTGACCCCACCACAGCTGGCGCGAGATGCACCAGTCCTGGATGTTCTTCATCCACTGGTCGTAGGTGTTGACCCAGTTCTCGGGCACGAACCGCACTGAGCCCGAGGCCACGGCGTCGACCGCCTTCTGCGCAATCGACTTGCCATCGGGCCCCGGCTTGCTGACGGCCACGAACCACTGGTCGGTGAGCATGGGCTCGACCACCGCGCCGGTGCGGGCGCAGCGTGGCACCTGCAACTTGTGCTTCTTCACTTCGACCAGCAGGCCGAGTGCGTCGAGATCGGCCACCACCTTCTTGCGCGCGACAAAACGATCCAGCCCGCGGTATGGGGCAGGCGCGTTGTCGTTCACCTTGGCGTCGAGGTCGAGCACGCCGATCATCGGCAGCTTGTGGCGCAGGCCCACCGCGTAGTCGTTGGCATCGTGCGCAGGGGTGACCTTCACCACGCCGGTGCCGAAGGCACGGTCCACGTAGTCGTCGGCAATCACGGGGATCGTGCGGTCGCACAGCGGCAGCGTGACCTGCTTGCCGACGAGCGCGGTGTAGCGCTCGTCGTCAGGGTGCACCATCACCGCCACGTCGCCCAGCATGGTCTCGGGGCGGGTGGTGGCCACCACCACGTCGCCGCTGCCATCGGCCAGCGGGTAGCGGATGTGCCACAGGAAGCCGTCTTCTTCTTCGCTTTCGACCTCCAGGTCAGACACGGCCGACTTCAGCACCGGGTCCCAGCTCACCAGGCGTTTGCCGCGGTAGATGAGGCCTTGTTCGTAGAGCGTCACGAAGGTCTGCGTCACCACCTTGGACAGCTTTTCGTCCATGGTGAAGTACTCGTGCTTCCAGTCGACGCTCGCGCCCATGCGGCGCATCTGCTGCGTGATGGTGGAGCCCGACTGTTCCTTCCACTCCCACACCTTGGCGACGAAGTTCTTGCGGCCGAGGTCGTGGCGGCTGATCTTTTGCTGCTCGAGCTGGCGCTCCACCACGATCTGCGTGGCGATGCCCGCGTGGTCGGTGCCCGGTACCCACAGCGTGTTGTCACCCTTCATGCGGTGGTAGCGCGTGAGCGAGTCCATGATGGTCTGGTTGAACGCATGGCCCATGTGCAGCGTGCCCGTCACATTGGGCGGCGGCAGCTGGATGCTGAACGAGGGCTTGGCCGCGTCGAGCGTGGGCTCGTAAGCGCCGCTCTTTTCCCACAGCGGGCCCCACTTGGCTTCGATGGCGGCGGGTTCAAACGATTTGGCGAGTTCGGTCATGGGCAAGTCGGGCCAGGAAAACGGCGCCGCTGGGTGTCAACGGGGAAGGGCGGAATTGTAGGCGGCGGCCCTTTTCTGCCTGTCGTCACCGGCTATGCTTCCGAGCCACAAGGGGGTGTACACATGTCCAGACTCGGCAAAGTCTTTCTGACCCTGGCGTTGCTGGCCGGGTTCGGGGCGGCGCTGTTCTTTGCGCTGCGTGGGCAGCAGGCGGCGGTGGCCGAGCAGGCGCTGGGGCCGACAACCGAGCTCAGCGGCGTGATCGCGCTCGACGTGGAGCCGTTTTTCAAGGACGAGCGCGTCCGCAAGATCCTGGCCGACAACCGGCTGCCGGTCTCCGTGACCCGCGTGGGCAGCCGCGAGATGGCCGCCAAGGTGGTGCCGGGGCAGATGCCCGATTTTCTGTTTCCTTCGGGTGTGGTGGCCGCCAACCAGGTGAGTGATGCCGCGCGCAAGGCGGGCATCGCCGTGGCGCAGTCGTCGCCCTTCCACACACCGATGGTGATTGCGAGCTGGGCGCCGATCGCCAACATCCTGGTTGCCAACGGCATGGCCAAGCCGCTGGGCGAGCGCATCTATGGCGTCGACATGGCGCAGCTCACCGCCACCATGCTGGCCAAGAAGCGCTGGAAAGACCTGAAAGACGCCAAGGCCTACGACGTGGGCCGCAGCGTGCTGGTTTCCACCACCGACGTGCGGCGCAGCAACTCGGCCGCCATGTACCTGGCGCTCACCAGCTACGCCGTGCATGGCGACGTGGTGACCGACCGCGCCACGGCCGTGCCCCTGGCCACCAAGCTGGCCGAGCTGTTCAAGCGCCAGGGTTACCAAGAGAACTATGTCAACGGCAACTTCGACGACTACGTGGCCATCGGCATCGGCAAGACGCCGATGGCCTTCATCTACGAAAACCAGTTGGTCCACTACGCGCTAGAGAAGAAGGGCGTCGGTGCCGACATGGTGCTGCTGTACCCGCAGCCGACCATCGTCAACAAGGTGGTGTTCATTGCCGCGAGCGAGCGTGCCAAGGCCCTGGCCGACCTGCTCGCGCGCAACGCCGAGCTGCAGCGCATTGCAGTGTCTTATGGCTTCCGGGTGGCTGACACCAGCGTCTTCATGCAGGCCGTCAAACCCACCGGCCTGGCGGTGGAAGAGCGCATCACCCAGGTGATCGACCCGCCGTCGTTCGACCTGATGGCCGAGATGATCGAGGTGGTGACCAAGGAGATGGCGCAATGAAGCTCGTTTTGCGTGGAGTGGCCGTTTCGTTGGCCGCTTTTCTGGTCGTTTCGCTGGCTGCGTGCGGCAAGAAAGAAGCCGATGCGCCACCGGCAGCCGACACGCCGGTGTTCTCGGTGCTTGCCACCAGCGACCTGAAAGACGCACAACCCCTGGAGGCCATGGTCGAAAAGGCCACCGGCGTGAAACTGCGTTTCACCTTCGGCGGCACCATGGAGAGCACCGAGGCGGTGGCCAGCGGAACCACACCCGCCCACGCCGCCTGGTTTGCCAACGCCAAGTACTTGCTGAGCGACCCCACCGGCCAGAGCCGCGTCAAGCTGCAAGACAAGATCATGCTGTCGCCCATCACCGTGGGCGTGAGCCTGACCACGGCCAAACGCCTGGGTTGGGACGACCCGGCGGTGGCCGCCAAGGTGAGCTGGAAAGAGATCACCCTGGCCGCCTCGCAAGGCAAGCTGGTCTACGCGCTGTCCAACCCCGCCACCTCGAACCAGGGCTTCATGGCGCTGATGGGCGTGGTGGCGGCGGCCAACAACAAGTCCGACGCCTTGACTGCTGCTGACGTGGACCGAGGCGCCATCGCCGGCTTCCTGAAGGGCTACAAGCTGGTCGGCGACAACTCCACCTACCTGGCCGAAAAGTTCATCGAACAACAAGGCTCGCAACCCGGCCAGGTCAACAGCTTCATCAACTACGAAAGCTGGCTGCTTTCGCTCAACAACGGCGGCAAGCTGCGCGAGAAGCTGGTGCTGGTGTACCCGCACGAAGGTGTGGCCACGGCCGACTACCCCTTCATGCTGCTGAAGGATGAGCGCCGCGCTGACTATCAAAAGGTCGTGGCCTACCTGAAGAGCGCTGACGCGCAGCAGTGGCTGGCCCGCCAGACGCTGCGCCGGCCGATCAACGGCGAGGTGATGGCCAAGGTGGGTGATTTGTTCCCCAAAGAGGGCATGCGCGTTGAGCTGCCGTTTTCGCCTGACCGGCAGTTGGCCGATGGCCTGATCGACGCTTATCTGAACGAATTTCGTCGCCCGATCGCCAGCACTTTTGTGCTCGATACCAGCGGCAGCATGGAGGGCAATGGCCGGCGTGCGCAGCTGATCCAGGCCTTGCACTACGTGGCGGGGGCCGACAGCTCGCTGACCGGCCGCTTGGCCAAGCTCACCGACCGCGAGCGGGTGTGGATGCTGCCGTTCTCTGACCAACCCTGGCGCATGACCTACTTCGAGCTGCCCGCGGGTCGCCCGCAGGCGCGTGGGGTCCAGGTCAAGGAAGACTCGGCGGCCAAGCAGGCGATGTTGTCTGACGTGCGCGCTTATGCCGATGGTTTGCGCATGACGGGGGGGACTGCGTTGTATGACAGCGTGCTGGCCGCGTTGCGGCACATGCTGGAGCAGAAGGCGAAGAACCCGAACTACCAGTATTCGGTGGTGGCGTTCACCGATGGCGAAAACACCAAGGGGCGCAGCTTGCAGCAGTTTCAGCAGGCTTATGCGGCGCTGCCTGAAGACGTGCGCGGGATTCCGGTGTTCATGGTCTTGTTTGGTGAGGCCAAGGAGGCAGATCTGAAGTCGCTGGTGCAGACGACGGGCGGCAAGGTGTTTGATGCGCGCAAGACGCCGTTGTATTCGGTGTTCAAGGACATTCGGGCATATCAATGAGGGTTCTGGCCGCTTCGCGTTGTTGTTTCTTCCCACTGGGTGAGACCGCGTCGGGATGCCCCCGACAGGGCAGTAACTTTCTCTTGCTTGCCCAAGAGAAAGTCACCAAAGAGAAGGGCACCCTGCTCGTCGGTCGGCCTAGGGCCGACTGCTCTGCGCTGCTCGGTCTTTGCAGCTCGCGCAGAACTCGCTACGCGCCTTGCAGGCGCTGCGCTCAAACAACCGCGCGAAGTCAGATGTGGAGGCGCGCTCACGCGCGCTGCTGCAAAGCCCTGCGCTGCTCGACGACTCACCAGGGGGACCCAAGAGCAATACGTCGCCCGCTGCGCGGGCATTCCATCCACGCCTCGCTTCGCATCGGCGAGGCGAAGCCAGCTCATCGAGCCGAGCGCAGCGAGGCCGGCTGGTGTTGTCTCCCCCTTCGGACGAGGAGGCTGGGGTCGCTTCTTTGCCCACTTTCTTGTCGATACAAGAAAGTGGGTCGGCCGCCGGCCCGAACACCCGGCGCGGCCTCACGCAGTGCAGAAACGCTGCGACAAGAGGCACAAGGCTCAGCCCGAACGGCCAGTGGTGCGCCACCAGAACAGCATGATCGATAAACTGCTACGCATTCTGCTCAGCCCCGCAAACTGGTGTGGCCTCGGCCTCGCCACCGCCGTGTTGATCCTGAAGGCGCTGAACCTCATCGGCTTTGCTGGCCTGCCGCTCGCGGCGTTCGGCTACGCAGCCGGCTTCATCGCAGGCGGCCTGTGGCTCGGGTTCCCCAAACTCGCCGGCCCGATGTGGGAAGACGCACTCGAATTCACCGATGAAGGCGACGCCCGCGAGGCCATGAACCGCGCCCTCAGCGGTGTGCGCGGCCTGGTCGAATACAACCCCGAGAACCGCCTGCCCGCCAGCTTGCAGGCCAAGGCGCTGGAGTTGTGCAAGGCGCTGGAGAGCCTGTTGGCGCAATGGGAGCGCAGCAAGGGTGCGCTGTCGTTGCAAGAAGGTTTTCACGCCCGGCACATCGCCATCTCGTACTTGCCCGATGCGCTCAAGGCCTACCTTTCCATCCCCGCCCAGTACGCCAGCACGCGGGTGTTGCACGATGGCAAGACGGCGCAAGAGATCTTTCGCGACACGCTGGTCGAGCTCGAAGGCAAGGTCAAACAACTGGCCGACGACCTGGCCGGGCAGGACGCACACGCCTTCCTTGTGCACTCACGGTTTTTGCACGACAAGTTTGGTCAGCGCCCCTTGATCGATGCACCTGAACTCAACACTTCTGCGGAGGCCCCCGATGCCAAACTTTGACGACACCCCCACCGTCGCCACCCCGATGACGCCCAACTTCCAGCTCACGCCGCCGGAGGTCATCACCCCGGTGCCGGTCGAAGCCACGCGGACCGCCGTCCCGCTGAAGCCCGCCACCGCCAGCGCGGTCGACGACCAAGTGACCCGCTTCATCGACGCGCTGATGACCGAAGACGTGCACAGCACCGCGTTCAAGAACAAGCTCGACAGCGCCTTTGCACTCGGCCGCGAAGAGATCTCCAACGCTGCTGGCTTGATGCAAGGCCGCTTCTTGCAGCGCAACTTTATCGGCGCCGAAGAAACCGCGGCCTACAAGGCGATTGGTGAAATTCGCGGCCACCTCGACAAGCTGAACCCGGGCAACGAGGGCGACCTGCTGGCGCCCAACAAGATCCTCGGCATCATCCCGTTCGGCAACAAGCTCAAGGCCTACTTCCGCAAGTTCGAGAGCGCGGGCTCGCAGCTGCAGAAGTCGATGAGCCAGCTCTACGAGGCACGCGACGATGTGCAAAAAGACATCGTCGACATCGAAGCCACGCGCACCAAACTGTGGGAGGCCATGCAGCAGCTCGCCGCCGCCGCCCACTTCGCCACCACGCTCGACGCCAAGCTCGCCGAGCGTGTGAACGCGCTGCAAGCCACCGACCCGCAGCGCGCCACCGCCTTGCAGCAAGAGGTGCTGTTCTACGCCCGGCAAAACCTGGCCGACATCCTGACCCAGCAGGCCGTGTGCGTGAACGGCTACCTCGCGCTCGACGTGCTCAAGAAAACCGGCCGCGAGATGATGAACGGCTGCAGCCGCGTGGCCACCACCGGCATGAGCGCGCTCGCCGTGGCGCAGACCGTGGCACGCGCCACCGGCAACCAGATCCAGGTGATGGAGATGCTGCAAGGGGTCAACGCCACCATCGGCAACCTGATCACCGAAACCGGCAAGCAGCTCAACGCCCACGTTGACGCCACCGCGCAGTTTGCGAGCAACCCGATGAACGGCATCGACAAGATCAAGGAGATGTTCGACCAGACCTTCAAGGCCATGGACGCGATGGACACCTTCCGCGCCAAGGCGATCGACGTGATGGGCCAGAACAACGCCATCATGGCCGAGCAGCTCACCCGCAGCGAGCAGTACATCGACCGCGTGCGCCAGCAGCAGGCGCGCGAGGCGGGCAAGGCGCAGATCCAGGGGCCCGTGGCTCTCTGACGCCGCAGCTCCGGGCGTCGTCGAGGAAACAGCGGGAAAGCTCGGCCCAGCTCGCCGGTGGCTATTGGCGCAGCCGACCCACCATCCCCGCCAGCGCGAGCGCAGTACGGTCCTCCTGCCAGGGGCCGATGATCTGCACGCCGATGGGCAAGCCTTCCTTCGACCGGCCGGCAGGTGCCACGGTGGCCGGCAGCCCCGCCACGCTCGCGATACCTGGCCAGGCCAACTGAGCACCATACGGCGTGAGGGTGCCGTCCACCGGCAGCTGCCGAGCGGGCCAGGGCTCGTCGCCGAACTGCACGAAGGCCGGTGTGCCGAATACCGGTGTGATGACGGCATCGAACTCGCGGAACAGCGCGGCCCACTGGTTGCGCAGGCGCTGGCGTGTGTCGAGCAAGGCGAGCCATTGGTTGGCGCTGAGGGCCGGTTGACGCTCTGGCGTTGTGCGGTTGATCTCGGTGAGCAGCATCGGAACGTACAGCTTGTGCGCAGCGTCCAGGTCGGGCAGCAGCGGGCTGCTGCGTGCGACGGTCGCGCCAGCACGCTCCAGGTCGGCTGCCAATGCCGCGAGGGTGTTGCGCGTGTCGGTGTCGGTCGCGCAACGCGGGTGGGTGTCGACGAACAGCAGGCGTGCACCGCGCGGTGAGGTGGCGCGTGGCGGCGGCGGCTCGAAACGCAGCCCGCGGTCGGTTGGGTCGGCCACGGCCAACAGGTTGAACGCGAGCGTCAGGTCGTCGATGTTGCGAGCCAGCGGTCCGATCACCGCGAGGCCCGAGCCCGCCCCATTCGCGCGCGGAGGCTGGTGGCCACGAGCGGGCAGCAGGCCGAAGCTCGGCTTGTGGCCGAAGAGGCCGCAGAAGTGCGCCGGCACACGCACCGAGCCGCCAATGTCGGAGCCCAGCTCCAGGGGCACCATGAAAGAGGCGAGAGCCGCCGCCGACCCGCCCGACGACCCGCCGGGCGAGCGCGTCAGGTCCAGCGGGTTGTTCGTGCGGCCGTAGAGCGGGTGCACCGTCTGCCAGTCGCCAAGCGCCACCGGCACATTGGTCTTGCCGAGGATCACCGCACCGGCCTCCTTGAGACGTGTCACGGCCAGCGCATCGGTGTCCGGCCGGTAGTCGGCGAATTCGGCAAAGCCCCAGGTGGTGGGCAGACCGGCCACGTCGAAGGATTCCTTCACCGTCATCGGCACGCCCAGCAGCGGAGCGCGATCACCGCGACTCAGTGCAGCGTCGGCCGCCCGGGCTGCGTCGCGTGCGCGATCGAAGTCGCGCACGACAACCGCGTTGATCTCGGCGTCGCGTTGTTCGATGCGCGCGATGGTGGCGTCGCAAAGTTCCAGCGCGCCGACCCGCCGTTCAGCGAGCAAATGGGCCAGCTCGGTTGCGCCGGCGTGTTCGAAATTGGGTGAGGGTGACGACATGTGGGGTGCTCCGTGGTCAAGCCGTGTCTCTCAACCTTACACCGCGCCCCCGTCACATCAGCAGGTGCTCGCCCGCGTTGTCGCCGCCCAGGATCACGTAGTTGACCTTGCGGATGTCGGCCAGTCGCGTGCCGCCTGAGTAGCTGATCGAGCTTTGCACGTCTTCGCGCATCTCGCGCAGCGTGTCGGCGAGCTTGCCCTTGATGGGCTCCAGGATGCGCTTGCCTTCCACATGCTTGTACTCGCCCTTGTTGAAGTCGCTGGCCGAGCCGTAGTACTCCTTGAAGAGCTTGCCATCGACCTCGACCGTCTTGCCGGGTGATTCTTCGTGCCCGGCGAAGAGTGAGCCGATCATCACCATCGCGGCGCCGAAGCGCACGCTCTTGGCGATGTCGCCGTGGTCACGGATGCCGCCGTCGGCAATGATGGGCTTGGTGGCCACACGCGCACACCATTTGAGCGCGCTCAGTTGCCAGCCACCAGTGCCAAAGCCTGTCTTGAGTTTGGTGATGCACACCTTGCCCGGGCCCACGCCCACCTTGGTGGCGTCCGCCCCCCAGTTCTCGAGGTCAATCACCGCCTCGGGCGTGGCCACGTTGCCGGCGATCACAAAGGTGTTCGGCAGCCGCGCCTTGATGTGCTCGATGGTCTTGCGCACGCTTTCGGCGTGGCCGTGGGCGATGTCGATGGTGATGTAGTCGGCGCCCACGCCTTCGGCTGACAACTGGTCGATGACCTTGAAGTCGTCGGGCTTCACGCCCGAGCTGATCGACACATACAGGCCCTTGTCGCGCATGCGTTTGGCATAGGCCACGTTGTCGAGGTCGAAGCGGTGCATCACGTAGAAGTAGCCGTTGGCCGCGAGCCATTCGCTGATGGGCTCGTCGATCACCGTCTTCATGTTGGCGGGCACCACCGGCAGCTTGAAGCTGCGTGAGCCGAAGGGCGTCGAGGCGTCACATTCAGAGCGACTTTCAACGCGGCATTTGCGTGGCAGCAGCAAGACGTTGTCGTAGTCGAAGATTTCCATGGTCAAACGCTCCTTTGATGGGTCACACAACAAGAAGCGGCGCGTTGGTGCAGTGCGCGGCCCAATGGCTGCGAGCGCTTGACTTGGCGGCTCGGTGAGGAATTCTACGCAGCTGTTTGCTTCGCGGCCGAGGCACGCTCAATCGCCCGCCCCGGCAGTGCGGTGATCACCAGCGCCACGCCGAAGCAGAGCACGGCCACCAGCGTGCGCTGGGCGTTGGCCACGTTCCAGGTGTCGCGCAGCGCGGCCCAGTCGGCGGGCGGGGCGAGCGGGTTCCACAGCGCCATCTGGTCGTTGATCGGGATGTTGATGTTGCGTGTGAACCAGAACACGCCCCCAAAGTAAACGACAGCGAGCACCGCCCAGGTGCCGGCCAGCACCCAGCGGCGGTTGGCGGCGGCAAACAGCGCGGGCACCAGAGCGAAGAAGGTCGAGCCGAAGTAGGTGAAGCCGAAGGGGATGCTGCGCACCACCTTGTTGATCCACTGCTGGGTGCTGATGTAGCTGTTGGCGTCGAGGTGGGTCATGGCGGGCGCCACGTCGACCCAGAAGGCGAAGAAGAAGCCGGCCATCAGGCCCAGCAACAAGGTGGCAAGAACGGTGCTGACGCGGTAGGCGGTCTGGTCGAACGGCATGGTGAAAGGCTCCCTGGGGTTGAAAGAACCGTACTCATTGGTACGGATTGAGCGAATCGTACTGGTGGGTACGGTTTTCGGCTAGAGTCACCTCACCCGGTTTGCAAAGCTTTACCTTCATGCGCCAAAGCCCCGAACGCCGCCAGCAGGTGTTGGACACCGCCAATCAGCTCATCGTTGAAGGGGGGCTGGCCGGCTTTTCGATGCTGGCGTTGGCGCAGGCGATGGGCATGTCGAAGGAGACGCTTTACGCCTGGTTCGGCAACAAGTCGGCGCTGCTGGCCGAGCTGATCCAGGGCAATGCGGGCGAGATGGGCAGGGTGCTGCAGCAGGGCCTGGCGCAGCCGGTGGACACGCCTGCGTTGCAGCTCACGCTGGAGCGTTTTTGCGTGGCGCTTCTTACGCTGCTGGGCTCCGACCGTTCGGTGGCGATCAACCGCGGCGC
Source organism: Rhizobacter sp. (assembly GCF_031412075.1). GTDB lineage: Bacteria > Pseudomonadota > Gammaproteobacteria > Burkholderiales > Burkholderiaceae_C > Rhizobacter. The sequence continues at coordinate 4,483 of NZ_JANOCG010000287.1, read as the reverse complement.
GGTGCACTTGTCTGAAAAAGGCGAGATGGGCGAGTCGCTGCGCAGCAACGGGCGCGACGCGATGCTCGCCTTGCTGGTGCAGTACCTGGCGCACGCCCGCACGGCCGGCCTGCTGACGCAAGCGAGCACCACCGAGGCCGAGGTGCTAATTGCCCTCGCGCTGCGCGACTGGCAGATCGAGCGCCTGCTCGGGCGCATGCCGGCGCCCACGGCGCGGCGTGTCAATGCGCGTGCGAAAGAGGCGGTGGCACTGTTCCTGCGGCTCTACGCGCGCTGACGCAAAGCTTCAGGCTGGACGGGAAGCCGTGGTGGCCGCACGCCGGTGGCCGCCGCCAGTGCGTTGTAGATGGCCCCTGCGCCCGCCACGATCGCGGTTTCGCCCGCGCCGGTGGGGGCTTCGGTGCTGGGCACGAGGTCGATGTGGAACTCCGGCATGTCGCTGATGCGGGGCAGGCTGTACTGCGCAAAGCTGGTTTGTTCGGGCGTGGCTGCAGGCGCCGTCAACTCATCACTCAGCACCAGGCCCAGGCACCACACCAGGTTGCCTTCAACCTGCGCGCGCACGCTGCGAGCGTCAACCATCGCGCCGCAATCGTGGCTGCACCACAGGCGGGTGACGCGGATGCGATCGGCGGTGACGACCACCTCCGCCACGGCGGCGGCCACGCTTTGCTCTTTGTAGACACCGCAGGCCACGCCGCGGCCGATGCGCTCGCCGGCCGCTGCCACGCGTGCAGGTGTGGCGGCGGCCAGCGCGGCGGCCCGCTTCAACACGTTGGCCAGCCGGGGTGCGCCTGCCAGGTGTTGCAGACGAAAGGCCACCGGGTCTTGCTGACTGGCTCGGGCGGCGGCATCCATCGCGGCTTCAATGGCCAGCACATTGGGCCCTGCACCCAACCCACGCCAAGGGCCTGTCGCCAAGGGCAGCCGGGTCAGCTGCAAGGAGCGCCGCTGGCGCGCAAAGGCATAAGGCGGCTGCTGGCCGCGAGCGGTGCCGGGGTCGCCGACGAAGTTGGTGAAGCTCTGCATCCACGCTGGCATGGCGGCCGAGGTGAAGATGATGTGCGAGCTGGAGAGGGCATGCCACCAGTCGCTGATGCGGCCATCGGCCCCCACACGCAGCTTGATGCGGTGTGACGAGGGCGGGCGGTGAAAGCCGCCCAGGAATTCGTCTTCGCGTGACCACTGCAACTTCAAGGTTGCCTTGATTGCCCGGGCGATGAAGGCGACCTCGCGCTCCACGTTGGCGATGGTGCGCCCGCCGAACGCACCACCGATGTGGTGGTTGTGCACCACGATCTTCTCGAGCGCAAAGCCGTGGTCACGTGCCATCACGTCGCGGATGAAAAACGGGTCTTGCGTGGCGCACCAGAGCTCGAGCCCCTCGGCGCTGAAGCGCGCCACGGCGCAGCGCGGCTCGATGGCGGCGTGGGCGGCCATCGGCACGTCGAGCCGCAGGTCGACCGTCCATGGGCCGTCTTGCACGTCGCCGCTGTCTTGCGTGAAGCGCCCGCGCGCGAGAGCGGTGTCGATGTCGACCAGCGCGTTCGCGTCGGGCGTGTCGGCCGGCGGCTGCCAGCGGGGCGCCGCGGCGGCGCGCATGGCCAGCAGGGCGGATGGGTGGCGTGCCACCAGCACCGGGCCGTCAACTTCGGGCAACACAAGTTGTGCGACGAAGCCGGGCACGGCGCTCACGGCCGCCTGGTTCCAGCCGAGCAGGCGCGGGCCCAGCTCGCGGCGCCACTTCGGGCGCAGCACACTGGCGTGCAACATGCCGGGCAGGCGAACATCAGCAGCGAAGACCGGCGCGCCGGTCACCAAGGCATGGTGCTGGGGTGGGGCGATGTGAGCCGGTGCCGCCCCGGCCGGCTGGCGCAAGGCGGTGACGGCACGCAGGGCCGGCGGCGTGATCCCACGAGAGCGCATCTCGTCTCGCAAGCGGGCGCAGGCTGTGGCCAGTGGCAGTTGCAACTCACGGATCGAATCGCTGCCGACGGTGGGTTTGACACGTTGGATGTCGGCGGTGCCGGCCACCCGCACCTCGATGGCTTCGTCGGCCAGGCCGAGCTCCCGCGCGGCGATGCGGCGCAGGCCGCCCAACACGTTCTGGCCCATCTCGGCGCGCGGGCTCCACAGCACGAAGCGGCCATCCGGGGTGAGCTGGATCCAGCCCATCGCATCGTCCAGCGTCGGTGCGGGCCGTTTTGGGATGGGCGGGATCAACGAACACGCCCCCAGGCCGAACGCCACGGCGATGCTGCCGCCGCCGATCAGCAACGACCGTCGAGACAGCGCGCCGGTCATCGGGCGCTCCCCGCCGCGATCTGCGCCGCGCGGTGGATGGCGGCGCGGATGCGCTCGTAGCTGCCGCAGCGGCACAGGTGGCCTGCCATTACCTCGTCGATCTGGGCATCGCTGGGCTGCGGGTGCTGGGCCAGCAGCGCCGCCGCACCCATCATCTGGCCGCTCTGGCAGTAGCCGCACTGCGCCACCGCGAGTTCCAGCCAGGCCTGTTGCACCGGGTGCAGGGCCTCGGCCGAGGGCGCAAGGCCTTCGATGGTGGTGACACGGTGGCCTACAGCCGCATTGCAAGGGGTGATGCACGCCCGCACGGCCTGGCCGTCGAGGTGCACGGTGCAGGCGCCGCACACACCCTGGCCGCAGCCGAAGCGTGTGCCGGTGAGGCCACGCTCTTCGCGCAGCCACCACAGCAAGGGGTGGGTGTGCTGTTCGGTCGACAGCACGACGATTTGTTGGTTGAGTTGCAGTTCCATGCCAGGCACGGTACGCAGCCGCACAGGGTTTGTCGTTATCCGGAGTTAATTCGACCTTGCGCTACCGTTCGTGGATGGACGACCAGGTGTCACGCGCTTTTGTCGAGCAGCTCGCCGGCGGCCCCGTGCCGGAGTGGGAGCACTTTGCCACCCACATCAAGACCCGCCGGCTGGCCGCAGGCGACACGCTGTTTGCGAGCGATGTGCCCTGGCCCTGGTTGAGCGTGGTGCGCAGCGGCCTGGTCAAGCTCGTGTACTTGCGTGAAGACGGCAGCGAGCGCATCAAGTCATTCATCGCCGAAGGCGGGTTCTTTGCGAGCCTGGCCGGGCTGGGGGCGGCTGGCCGCACCACCTTCTCGGCCTTGGCCATGGAGCCGGTGGTGGTCGACCAGCTCAGCTACCCGCAGATCATCGCGCTGGGCGACAAACACCTGGCCTGGCAGAAGGCCTTGCGTGTGGGCATCGAACATTACGGCGCGCGCAAGGAAAAGCGCGAGCGTGAGCTGCTGACCCTGAGCCCCGAGGCGCGCTATCGGTTGTTCATGCACGAATCGCCCGAGCTGCTGGGCCGCGTGCCGCAGAAAGACCTGGCGCTCTACCTCGGCATCACGCCGGTGGCGCTGTCGCGCATTCGCGGCCGCATGTTGCGCTTGGGGTAACGAGGCGGGGTGACAAGAAGGGTTGACGGAGGGCCTCCCTAGAATGCGCCGATGGATCTCTTTTCCCCCGAGCGCGCCGATGAACCCCAAGGCGCCGCCCCCGCTGACCGCCTGCTGCACAACCTGAACCCGGAGCAACTGGCGGCGGTCACGCTGCCGGCCAAACCGGCGCTCATTCTTGCGGGTGCAGGGTCGGGCAAAACGCGCGTGCTCACCACGCGCATCGCCTGGCTGATCCAGAACGGCCAGCTCACGCCCGGCGGTGTGATGGCGGTCACCTTCACCAACAAGGCGGCGAAAGAAATGCTCACCCGCCTGGGCGCGATGCTGCCCATTCCGGTGCGTGGCATGTGGGTCGGCACCTTCCACGGCCTGTGCAACCGTTTCTTGCGGGCGCACTGGAAGCTGGCCAACCTGCCGCAGGGCTTTCAGATCCTCGACTCCAGCGACCAGCTCTCGGCCGTCAAGCGGGTCATCAAGTCGATGAACCTCGATGAAGAACGTTATGTGCCCAAGCAGGTGACCTGGTTCATCGCCGGCAGCAAGGACGATGGCCTGCGCCCGAAAGACGTGGACGTGCGCGACGAACAATCGCGCGTGATGGTGCAGGTCTACCAGGCCTATGAAGAGCAGTGCCAACGCGAGGGCGTGGTCGACTTCGCCGAGCTGATGCTGCGCACCTACGAGCTGATGCGCGACAACCAGGCGCTGCGCGAGCATTACCAGCGTCGCTTTCGCCACATCCTGGTGGACGAGTTTCAAGACACCAACAAGCTGCAGTACGCGTGGCTGAAGATGTTTGGCCCGCCCGGCCCCCACGGTGCGGCGGTGTTTGCGGTGGGCGACGACGACCAGAGCATCTACGCCTTCCGCGGTGCGCAGGTGGGCAACATGACGGCCTTCGAGCGCGAGTTCCATGTCGAGCAGGTGATCAAGCTGGAGCGCAACTACCGCTCCTTCGGCAACATCCTTGACTCTGCCAACGAACTGATCTCGCGCAACACGCGTCGCCTGGGCAAGAACCTGCGCACCGAGGCCGGCCCGGGCGAG
>NZ_JANOCG010000286.1:0-2265 GCF_031412075.1 Rhizobacter sp. | reverse complement strand
GAGGTCAACCGCCTGCTGCACAAGACCTTCATCACGCCGATCGACCGCGAGCAGATCCACGGCCTGATGAAGGTCTTGTGCAGCAGGCGGTTGACCTCGGCCGTCACCTTGTCGGCGGCGCGCTCGGCGGCGACCACCTGGTTGGCGTATTTCTCGCGCAACTCAAGATCGGCGTAGTTCTCGATCATCGCGATGAAGGCGCGGGCCCCTTCGACGATGTAAGCCGCATGCTGGTTGAAAAGCTCGAAAAAATTGCCTTCTTGCGGCAACAGCTTGCCAAACAGCATGGTCGGGTTCTCCAGGGAAACGGGGCACTGCGCCGCACTGTCACGGTTTTGTCACAAACAGCAGGCGCGAGTGTAGCGCCGGGTGTCAGCTGGGCTGCTCTGGTGACAGGTCGAACACCTCACGCCGGCCCTCGAACGCCGCCACGGCGTCGACCAGGGCCTGAAAGTCTTCTGTGCGCTCGACCGGGTTGAAGTGCTCGCTGTTGACCACCATCAGCGGCGCAGCATCAAAGGCCTGGAAATAATCGGCGTAGGCGTCACACAGCTTTTGCAGGTAGCCCGGCTCGATGCGCTGTTCCATCGCGATGCCGCGCTGGCGAATGCGCTGTGTCAGCGTGGTCGGCGTGGCCTGCAGCCAGATCACCAGGTCGGGTTTGGGCAACTGCTGCGACACCTGGGCGTACATCTGGCTGTAGAGGTGGTATTCCTCGTCGCTCAGATTCATGCGGGCAAAGAGCGCGTCTTTGTCGAGCATGAAGTCGCTGACCACGGCCTGTGAAAACATGCCCGGCTGCGCCAGCTCGCGCACCTGGCGCATGCGCTGGAACAAGAAGAACACCTGTGTCTGGAAGGCGTAGCCCGGCGCATCGGAATAAAAGCGCTCCAGGTACGGGTTTTCGTCGGCGCGCTCGAGCATGAGTTCGGCACCCAGGTGCGCGGCCAGTCGGCGCGCGAGCGAGCTCTTGCCCGCGCCGATCGGGCCTTCGATGGCGATGTGGCGAAAGCGCGCCAGACCGGGTGGCATCGGCATCAACCTGCTCAGTCACCGATGGCCGCATAGACCAGGTTGCGGAACAGCGCGCGCACTTCATCGCGCTGGCCCGGCGCCTGCACCATCAATACCGCGTACAGGTCTTCTTTCGGGTCGATGAAGAAGGTGGTGCCCGCCAGGCCACCCCAGAAATAAAGGCCCTCGGAGCCCGCCACCGGTGCAATTCCAGTCTGCAAGCGCACGGCAAATCCCAGGCCAAAACCATGGCCGGGTGGCAACAGGTCGCTCATGCTGGGCAGGCCGCCGAGGTGGTCGCTGGTCATCAACTCCACCGTCTTGCGGCTGAGCAGGCGGTGGCCATCGAGCTGGCCGCCGTTGATCATCATCTGGCAAAAGCGTGCGTAGTCGGCCGCGGTGGAAACGAGGCCGCCACCGCCCATGTCCATGGCCACCGGCGCGCGCACGTCGAGCACCTTGACCTCGGCTCCGCTGTCGGGGTCTAGCGCAAAGGGTTCGGCCAGGCGATGGAGCTGCGAGGCCGGCACGTGGAACCCGGTATCGACCATGCCCAGCGGCCCGAAGATGCGCGTTTGAAAAAAGTCGCGCAGCGGTTGGCCCGACACCACCTCGACCAGGCGGCCCAGCACGTCGGTGGCACGGCTGTAGTCCCACACCGTGCCGGGCTGGTACATCAGCGGCAGCGCGGCCAGGGCCTTGGAGAAATCTTCGCTGGTCCAGTCGCGTCGGTAGATCTTGGCGCGTGCGTAGAGCTTGCGAATCGGCGCCTCTGCCAGGATCTCGTAGGTGAGGCCCGAGGTGTGGCGCAGCAGGTCTTGCACCGTCATGGCGCAAGTCGCGGGCACGTGGTCGATCACACCGTCTTCCCGCACCACACCGACCGGCGTGTCCTTGAACTCGGGCAGGTACTTGGCCACCGGGTCTGACAGGAACAAGCGCCCTTCATCGAACAACATCATGGCGGCGACCGACACCACCGGCTTGGTCATCGAGTAGATGCGAAAGATGCTGTCGGGCCGCATGGCGTCGCCGCTGACCGGGTCACGCTGCCCCAGCGCCTCGAAGTAGGCCAGCTTGCCGCGCCGCACCACCATGACCACCACACCCGGCAAGCGCTGTTTGTCTTTCTGCTCGCTGAGTGCCGCGCTAAAGCGGTTGAGCCGGGCCCGGCTTAAGCCAAGCGACTCGGGGGCAGCACGTTCGGTCGCATCAATCATGGGGTCTCCAGTTTGTGAATGGCTTGATCGG
>NZ_JANOCG010000285.1:0-1605 GCF_031412075.1 Rhizobacter sp. | reverse complement strand
CGAGTTGTCGTAGTTGTAGCCGTCGTCGTCGACCTTGTTCAGGAACTGGAAGCCGGCGCGGTCTTGTGCCTTGTTGTAGATGAAGCTCGGGTCCATCTGGCCGCTGATCTTCAGCCCGCGAAAACCCATGGCTTCCTGGTTGTCTTCGAGCGCTTCGGTCTTGATGGCGATGCGGTTGAAGTCTTGCTTCTCTTGCGCGGTCATGCCGGCTTCGGCCGGCTTGGTCTCGGCGTCCTTGAGTTTTTGCTCGAGGGCAGTGACCTTGTCCCTGAGCGCTTTCTGCTCCTTGCGCAGGTCGTCGAGCGTCTGCGCGCCGGCAACCAAGGGGAAGGCGGCGAGCAAGGCGATGCTCAGAGCGGTGGGGTGCCAGAACTTCTTCATGGGTTTTCTCCTCTTGGCTGCGGTTGGTTGTGTGGGGTCGGGCGACTTCAGTTGCGAGTGGCGTCAGCCATCTCGCGGGCGTGTTTACGTTCGTTGCGGACGATCATCAAGCTGGCGGCGACCACGCCGATGGACACCACCAGCACGATCAGGGTGGCGACGGCATTCACGCTCGGGTCCAGCCCCAGACGGGCGCGCGAGAAGATCACCAGCGGCATGGTGGTGGCGCCCGGGCCGGTCAGGAAGGCCGACAGCACCACGTCGTCGAGCGAGAGCGTGAAGGTGAGCAGCCAGGCCGAAAACAGCGCCTGGGAAATCATCGGCAAGGTGACCAGGGCAAACACCTGCCAGGGGCGTGCGCCCAGGTCGAGGGCGGCTTCTTCGAGCTGCGGGTTGAGGTCGTTCAAGCGCGCTTGCACCACCACGGTGGCGTAGGCCAGACCCAGCAGCACATGGCCGATCCAGATCGTGAGCATGCCTTTTTCGGGGAAGCCGGTCACACGCTGCACCGACACCAGCATCAACAGCAAAGAGAGACCGACGATCACTTCGGGCATCACCAGCGGCGCACTCACCATGCCTGAAAACGCAGTGCGGCCGAAAAAGCGCCGGTACTTCACCAGCGCAAAGGCCGCGAGCGTGCCAAGGATCACCGAGGCACAGGCTGTCAGGAAGGCGATCTTCAGAGACAGCCACAGGCCGGCCAGCATTTCGTTGTCGGAGGCGAGCTTGACGTACCACTTGAACGTGAAGCCGCGCCACACGTTGGGCAGCGGCGAATCGTTGAACGAGTACAGCACCAGCGCCGCGATCGGCAGGTAAAGGAAAAGATAGCCCGCCGACAACCAAGCCTTGCCAAACAGCTTCGGGTTCACTTTCGAACCTCCTGGGTTTCAGCCTGGTATTTGTTGAAGAGTGCGAGCGGCACGATGATCAGCAGCACCATCACCACCGCGACCGTCGAGGCCATGGGCCAGTCGTTGTTGCTGAAAAATTCGTCCCACAGGACGCGGCCGATCATGAGCGTCTGCGGGCCGCCCAGCAGCTCGGGGATCACGAACTCGCCCACGCACGGGATGAACACCAGCATGCTGCCGGCGATGATGCCGGCCTTGGACAACAGCTCGGTCACCTTCCAGAACGCCACCCACGGCGTGGCGCCCAGGTCGGCCGCGGCCTCCAGCAGCCGCAGGTCCATCTTCACGAGGTTGCCGAACAGCGGCA
>NZ_JANOCG010000284.1:0-8485 GCF_031412075.1 Rhizobacter sp. | reverse complement strand
CGCTGGTGGTTTCCAGCTTGTAGAGCGGCACTTCGCGGCCGTCATCCAGCTTGGTGGTTTCCTTGGTCTGAGCGCAAGAGCGCGTCACGAACTTGAAACCGTTGGACAGGTCGACGAAACACACGTCGCGGTAGGTGGGGTGAATGCCGTCTTTCATGGAGAACCTCGATTGAGCTGCCGGGAGCCACGCCAAACCCTTTGGCGCACGTTCCAGAATGCGGAAAACCGCGGATTATAAAGAGAAAATGACCCGAAAGGCGCTGTTGCGTAGGCCCCCCGATCAAGCAACACCCACGGAACCGGCTCCGCCGGTCCGTCGGGTGGCGCCCCCTGGGGGCAGGAGCGAAGCGACTGGGGGGCTGTCGTTCACCCGCCCCGGCGCATCATGTCGAAGAAATCGTGGTTGTTCTTCGTGGATTTCATCTTGTCGAGGATGAACTCCATCGCCTCGATTTCGTCCATCGGATAGAGCAGCTTGCGAAGAATCCAGGTCTTTTGCAGGATCTCGGGCTGCAACAGCAACTCTTCGCGACGGGTGCCGCTCTTGTTGATCAGGATCGACGGGTAGACGCGCTTCTCGGCCATGCGGCGGTCGAGGTGGATTTCGCAGTTGCCGGTGCCCTTGAATTCTTCGTAGATCACTTCGTCCATGCGGCTGCCGGTATCGACCAGGGCGGTGCCGATGATGGTCAGCGAGCCGCCTTCTTCGACATTTCGTGCCGCGCCGAAAAAGCGCTTCGGGCGCTGCAGCGCGTTCGAGTCCATGCCGCCGGTCAGCACCTTGCCCGACGAGGGCAGCACGTTGTTGTAGGCGCGGGCGAGGCGGGTGATGGAGTCCAGCAGGATCACCACGTCGCGCTTCATCTCGACCAAGCGCTTGGCGCGCTCGATCACCATTTCGGCGACCTGCACGTGGCGAGCCGCGGGCTCGTCGAAGGTGGAGCTGATGACTTCGCCGCGCACCGTGCGAACCATCTCGGTCACTTCTTCCGGGCGCTCGTCGACGAGCAGCACGATCAGATAGACCTCGGGGTGGTTGGCCACCAGTGCGTGCGCCAGCTGCTGCATCATCACCGTCTTGCCGGTCTTGGGCTGTGCGACGAGCAGGGCGCGCTGGCCTTTGCCGATCGGGGCGATCAGGTCGATGATGCGGCTGGTGATGTTCTCTTCGGTCTTGATGTCGCGCTCGAGCTTGAACTGTTCTTTCGGAAACAGCGGCGTCAAGTTCTCGAACATGATCTTGTGCTTGCTCTCCTCGGGCGTCACGCCGTTCACGCGGTCGACCTTGACCAGCGCGAAGTAGCGTTCACCGTCTTTCGGTACCCGAACCTCGCCTTCGATGGCGTCGCCGGTGTGCAGGTTGAAGCGGCGGATCTGGCTCGGCGACAGGTAGATGTCGTCGGTCGAGGCCATGTAGCTCGCGTCGGGGGCACGCAGGAAGCCGAAACCGTCGGGCAGCACTTCCAGCACGCCGTCACCGAACACCTGCTCGCCACCCTTGGCGCGCTTTTTCATGATCGCGAACATCAGCTCCTGCTTGCGCATGCGGGCGACGTTTTCTATCTCCAGTGCTTCGCCCATCGTGATGAGGGCAGAAACGTGGAGGGCTTTGAGTTCGGATAGATGCATGGGCGATGACCCTGGGGTGAGTGCCGGGTCGGCTGCTTGCAGCCAAGACCGGTGTTGCGATTGAAACCACCGGCGGCCGCTTGAGGCCGAGGTGCAAACGCGCGTTGCGAGCAGTGATACGAAACGCTGGAGTGGGGGGGCCGAACCGACGCGCCTCAGATGGGCGTGGTGGCTAAGTTTTCAGGCGGTGGCGTCTGGAAGGCCTCATGAGCCCGTGGCCAGTGCCACCGCGATTGCCGAGATTATAGATTACCGTCGATAAAGGCCGTCAACTGGGCCTTCGACAGGGCGCCGACCTTGGTTGCGGCCAGTTGACCATCCTTGAACAACATCAGCGTCGGGATGCCACGGATGCCGAATTTGGCTGGCACGTCGCGATTCTCATCGACGTTCATCTTGGCGATTTGCAAGCGGCCGTCGTAATCCTTGGACACTTCGTCCAGAATGGGCGCGATCATTTTGCAAGGGCCGCACCACTCGGCCCAATAGTCCACCAGCACGGGTTTGCTGGCCTTCAGCACATCGCTGTCGAACGATGCGTCGGTGGTGTGTTTGATCAATTCGCTGCTCATTGTCTTGTCCTTGTGCTTGAGCCGCTCGTTGCGAGCGGCAAGGCAGAATGATTCTGACACAAAGCCCCTCTGACCGCGCCCCGCATCGCCCTCACGCTCTCTATGGAGTCAATAGCGCGCCTACCTCTTGAAATGCCGCTGAGCTGGGCCGATATCGCCGACCGCGCCAAGGCGTGGGCGCAATCGCAAAACTTGGATCTGCGCTCGGCTGTGGTCCTGGTGCCGTTCGCCCAGCACCTGGCACCCGCACGGCGGGCTTGGGTGCAAGGTGGCGGCTGGCAGCCGCGGGTGGAGACGACGCATACCTTCTCAAGCTCACTCGGCCCGGCGCCGCGGGCGGACGAAGGCCAACTCACGCTTGACGCCAGCACCGACCGGCTCAATGCGGCGCGCATGCTGCGCTCACAGACCTGGGTGCGCAAAGATCCGCTGGCGTTTGACGACGCGGTCGCAGCCGTGGTTACGACCGCGCACGCGATGGTGAAAGCGCTCGCGGTCGTCGAGCCGTCTGAGCGCGCAGCGCATTGGCAGCGCGGCCGAGAGTTGTTGATGGCGTCCGGCGGGCCCGGTGGGAGCGAGCGTGCCTTGGCGCGGCTGGCCCTGGAGTGGGCGGCGTTGGCGCCCGCTCGGCCGACCGATCTGCTGTTCTCTCACCTGCCGTCGGCCTGGATCGTGATCCAGGCAGGAGGTGCCGATGCCTTGACCGAGCGGCTGCTGTCTGCGGCATCGGTGCCCAGTCTGGTGCTGGACGCCGACGCGCCCGCGCAGGCCGCGCTCGCGCCGAGCCTGTCACTTGCAGCCTGCCATGGCTTCGAGCACGAGGCCGAATGTGCAGCCGCCCAGGTGCTGGCGCATTTGCGGCATGGGCACGCGCCGGTCGCGCTGGTGGCACAAGACCGTGTGCTGGTGCGGCGGGTCCGCGCACTGCTGGAGCGTCAACGGGTCAGCCTGCTCGATGAAACAGGTTGGAAGCTCTCGACCACCCGCGCCGCAGCCCAGGTCATGAGCCTGCTGCGTGCGGCCAGCCCTGTTGCCGCCACCGACCTTTGGCTCGATTGGCTGAAGGCCGGCCCGTGGCCGCAAGCCGGCCGCGCCTGCATCGAGTTGGAGTCGGTGTGCCGACGCGAAGCCTGGAGCCAGGCCGCTTCGATCAATGTCGCCAAGCTGGGCGCTGCGGCCGCGGCTTTGCACGCCGATGCGACCGCGGTGCTGGGCCTGTTGACTGCCGAGCGGCGTCAGTCTTTGTCGACGTGGTTGTCGAGTCTGCAGGCGGCTTTGCAGCGCAGCGGCGTGCTGGATTCGCTGCGGGTTGACGAAGCCGGAGGCCAGGTTTTGCGGGTGCTGCGCATTTCCGAGAGCACCACGTGGTCGGGCCAGGCGGCGCAAACCTTGATGTCCCTCGACGAATTCAGTGCCTGGGTCGACGAGGCACTCGAAGAATCGTCGTTCATCCCCGTTGCCCCGCCGGAGCAGGCCCACGTGGTGATCACCCCTTTGGCCCGGGTGATGCTGCGGCCCTTCGCGGCGGTGGTGTTTCCGGGGGCCGACGATCGCCACCTGGGCGCCGTTGCGGCGCCGCAGCCTTTGCTGAACGATGCCCAGGCGATGGCACTGGGCGTGCCGACCTCAGCGCAGCGACGTGAAGCCGAGTCGCTGGCCTTTACGCACGCGGTGAGCGCTGCGCCGGTGAGCCTGTTCTACCGGCGCAGCGAAGGCGCGGAGCCCTTGGCGCTCAGCCCAGTGGCCGAGCGACTGGCCTTGCGACTGCGTCGTGCCGGCCGCCTTTTCACGCCGTGGGTTGACCCGCGCGAGGCACAAGCCATCGTGCCTGCGCCGATGAGCATGCCGGCGCCCAACGCGGCGACGCTGCTGCCGGGGAGCCTGTCGGCCAGTGCCTGTGAGGCCTTGCGCGCCTGCCCTTATCGCTTTCATGCCTTGCACTTGTTGCGCCTGCGCGAAGCCGACGAGCTCGACGCCGAGATCGAAAAGCGTGACTACGGCACCTGGTTGCACGCCGTGCTGATGAGCTTTCACGAACAGCGTACAGCGCCTGCTTCAGCCGAAGCGGAGTGCACGCATCTGATGGCGGTGGCGCAGCAGCAGAAGCTGGAGCTTGGACTCAACGACGTCGACTTCCTGCCCTTCGAAGCCGGCTTCGCCGAACTCGCGCCGCGCTACATCACCTGGCTGCACCAGCGAGACGAACAAGGCGCGCGCTGGTGGCAAGGCGAGCAGGATCGCCGCGCCGCGCCGCCCGAGTGGCGCGGCGTCGGCTTGCACGGGCGCATCGACCGCATGGACCACGTGCAAGGTGCCATCGAGTTGATCGACTACAAAACCGGCAGCGCGGGCGCCTTGCGCGAGAAGGTCAAGCAGCCGCTCGAAGACACCCAGCTCGCCTTCTATGTTGCGCTGATGCAGGCCGAGGCCACCGAGCCGCTGCAGGCCACTTACCTGGCACTCGGCCGCAAGATCGAAACCATCGCGCATGCCGACGTGGAAGACAGCGCACGCGCACTGGTGCAGGGCCTGGCCCGCGACCTCGACCACATCCGTGCGGGCGCCGGCTTGCCCGCCTTGGGCGAAGGCCAGGTGTGCGACTACTGCGAAGCGCGCGGCCTGTGCCGCCGCGACCACTGGGCCAGCCGATGACCCAACCCGCCTACCAACCCGCCTACCAGGCCGACGGCCGCAGCGTCACGCGCGAAGCCTTCTACGCCATCGCCTGCGACCCGCAGCGCAGCGTGGTGGTTGAGGCCTGCGCCGGAGCAGGCAAGACCTGGATGCTGGTGTCGCGCATCTTGCGTGCGCTGCTCGAAGGTGCGCAGCCGCAAGAGATCCTGGCCATCACCTTCACCCGCAAGGCCGCAGGCGAGATGCGGGCCCGCCTGGGCGAGTGGTTGCGCGAGTTCGCTGCGCCGGAGTTCAGCGACGAACAGCGTGCCCACGAGCTGGTGATACGCGGCGTGCCACCCGCGCAAGCGCAGCTGCTGGCGCCGAAGCTGGCGCAGCTGTACGAGAACCTGTTGGTGGGCGGGCGCACGGTGGAGATCCGCACCTTCCACGCCTGGTTTTCGCAGCTGCTGCGCGCCGCGCCACTCGACCTGCTGGCCGAGCTGGGCCTGGCTTCGGGCATGACGCTGATGGAAGACCTCGAAGACCACCGCGCCGCGGTGTTTCGCCGCTTTCACAGCGCCGTACTGGCCGACGAAGCCTTGCGCGCCGACCACACGGCCCTTGTGCAGCAGCGCGGCCGCGACCAGGTGCGGGTGTGGCTGGACGCAGCGCTCAACAAGCGTGTCGAGCTTGAGCTGGCCGACGAGGCCGGCGTGCTGGAGGCCAGCGTGCCCGCACCGGCCTGCGAAGGCCACCCCACGCTCGTGCTGCAGGGGGCGATCTGGCGCGGCAGCTTGCGCGAGCTGGCCATTGCGCTGGCGCTCGGCGGCGCCAAGGCGCAGGACGCCGCGACGGGCCTCGTGACGGCGTTGGCCATGACCGATTCGCTGGAGGTCTACAAGGAGGTTCGTGATTCGCTGTTCACGAAAGCTGGCACGCCACGCAAGCTGGGCCAAGTGCCGCATCTGGCCGACACGCAGGACCAAATCGAAGCCATCGCGGCACAGGTGCAGCAGCATGACGCCCACCTGGAGCACCTGCGCCTAGTGCGTCTCTCGCGCGTGTTGTTGCGCGAGCTGGCCGCCTACAAACGCTCACGCGGCCTGGCCGACATGGCCGACCTGGAACGCTGCGCTTTGGCACTGTTGCGCGACGCTACCCTCTCAGGCTGGGTGCAAGAGCGGCTGGACACACGCATTCGCCACGTGTTGATCGACGAGTTTCAAGACACCAGCCCCTTGCAATGGCACGCGCTGCACAGCTGGCTGTCGGCCTACGCGGGTGCTGGCGGTGGGCCGAGTGGGCAGCGCCCGCCAGGTGTCTTCATCGTCGGCGACCCCAAACAAAGCATCTACCGCTTTCGCCGCGCCGAGCCGCGTGTGTTTGCGGCGGCACGCGAGTTCGTGAGCCACGGTCTGGGTGGCGCATGGCTGGCCTGCGACCACACGCGGCGCAACGCGCCCGAGGTGCTGCACGCGGTCAACAAGGTGTTCGCTGCGGCGCAGCGGCTGGGTGAATACGACGACTACCGCGAGCACACCACCGAGCTGGCCGAGATGGCCAGTGCGGGCTTGTCGGCCCTGCCGGCCGTGCTGCGCGCCGCGAAGGAGAGCAAGACCGCGGGCGACTTGCGCGAATGGCGCGACAGCCTCACCACCCCGCGTCACGAACCCGAAGCCTTGCTGCGCGAACAAGAGGCGCGCTGGGTGGCCCTTGCCATTCACGAGCTTTTGCGCAGCGGCCAGGCGCGTGCCGGCGAGGTGTTTGTGTTGTGCCGCAAGCGGGCTTCGTTGCGTTTGGCGGCGCAGGCGCTGCAGAACCTGCATGTGCCCTTCGCGGCGGCCGAAGAGTTTTCGTTGATGGACGCCCCCGAGGTGCGCGATCTGGTGGCGGTGCTCGACGTGCTCGCCTCCCCCTCGCACCGCCTGTCACTGGCGCATGCCTTGCGCAGCCCGGTGTTCGGCGCGAGCGACGACGACCTGGTGGCGCTTGCACACGCCGCCGCCGACAGCGGCGACTGGTGGGCCGCGCTGATGCAAACCGCCCACAGCCCGGCCTTGCAGCGAGCGGCGCAATTGTTGGGCGCGTGGCGCGACGCCGTTCAGCAGCTGCCACCGCACGACCTGCTCGACCGCATCGTCAGCGAGGGCCAGTACCGCGAGCGCATGGTCGCGGTGGTGCCGGCCGAGCGTCGCCTGGCGGCGCTCGATGCCGTTGATGCACTGCTGAGCCAGGCACTGATGCTCGATGGCGCGCGTTACGCCACGCCCTACAACTTTGTGCGTGCGCTCAAACGCCGCGCCATCAAGGTGGCGGCGCCCGTGCAGGCCGACGCGGTGCAGCTGCTCACGGTGCACGGCGCGAAAGGGCTGGAGGCGAAGGTGGTGTTCGTGATGGACGCCCAGCCCGAAGCCAGCAAGCCCGACACCGCCACCTTGCTGGTTGATTGGCCGGTGGAAGCCGACCGGCCCACACGCTGTGCCTTCATCTATTCGGAAGCCCGGTGCCCGCCCTCGCTGCAGCCCTTGCTCGACCAGGAAAAGACCGCCCGCCAGCGTGAAGAACTCAACGGCCTTTACGTGGCCATGACACGTGCCAAGGAGCGCCTGGTGTTCAGCCGCACCGAGCCTTATCTCAAGGCAGCTTCGTGGTGGCAGCGGGTCGAAAACCTCGTGCAAGCCTGGGAGCCCGCTGCAGCGAACGCGCTTGAACAGGCGGTGCCCGAACCCACGATCGTGCTGCCGGCGCTGCCGGTCTGGGCCGCGCCTCCTGCTGCGCCCAAGGCCGAGCGTGAGCCTGACGGCGAAGCCTCGCGCCTGGGCCAGGCAGTGCACCGCACCCTCGAATGGGCCAGTGCCCACGGCGCGACCGCCGACATAGACACCTTGGCCAGCGCTGCCGCTTTGGAGTTCGACGCTTCGCCCGCTGAGGCTGCGCGTTTCGCCGGCGTCATCTGGCGCAGCCCCGCTTGCCAACCGTTTTTTACCGGCCCGGGCCTGCGCTGGGCGGGCAACGAAGTGCCGGTGGCCGAGGCGGGCGAGTTGCTGCGAATCGACCGGCTGGTGCAGCTGGAACAGGGCGGTGAAAGCGCCTGGTGGGTGCTCGACTACAAGCTCGCGCTGCGGCCGGAAGCGCAGACGAGCTACCGCGAGCAGATGCTGCGCTACCGCCGGGCGGTGGCCGCCCTGCAGCCGGGCGAGCCGGTGCGCTGTGCGCTCATCAATGGCCATGGAAACGTGATCGAAATCACATGACTTTGCCTGCCTGAAGCGCACACTGGGCGGCAGTGGGCAGGCGCGAATTGGTGTGTCTTTGGGCAGTTGATCCGCGCATTGCGCCCTGTGGCGGGGCCGTCCAATTGGGTGGCGTGCCCCACTTTCGCGCCAGCACCGATGCGCCTTCATGCTTGAACCGGAACACTCCAGCCCCAAGCCGACCCCCACCCGGGCGTTCGGGCGCTTCGAGCTGCGCCAGCTGCTGGGCAAGAGCGACCGCACCATGCTTTGGCTGGCGTTCGACCCGCGCTCCAGCCAGGAGCTGCTGCTCACCCTGCCGCGTGTGCAGCCTCCCACCGCTGCTGCGCTGGAGCTGTGGCTGGCCGACGCCAAACACGCTGCCCGCCTGAACCACCCCAACCTGGCCCATGTGGTCGAGGTGGGTGTGCAAGA
>NZ_JANOCG010000283.1:0-2826 GCF_031412075.1 Rhizobacter sp. | reverse complement strand
GGGTTGTTGTCCAGGTCGGGCTCCTGGCCGGCGGCCCACCACATCTTGATGCCGGTGAACAGCAGGAAGGCGCCGAACACGTACAGGATCCAGTGGAACTGCGCAATCAGCCAGGCGCCCACGAGGATCATCACCGCACGCAGCACGAGCGCACCCAGGATGCCGATCATCAGCACGCGTTTCTGGAATTGGGCCGGCACCGCGAAGTAGGTGAACAACATCAGGAACACGAAGATGTTGTCGACCGCAAGCGCCTTCTCGATCAGGTAGCCGGTCAGAAACTCCAGCGACTTGCCATTGGCCAGCGAGCGCGTAGCTTCATCCGCGCCGGCACCGCCGAGGTACCACCACAGCCAGCCCATGAAGAGGAAAGACACGCCGACCCAGACGAGCGACCAGATGGCAGCCTCGCGGGTGCTGACGCGGTGTGCGCCCTGCTTGCTCATCGCAAAGAAGTCGACCAACAGCGCTACGAGCACGAACGCCGCGAACAAGGACCACATGAGTGGTGAACCGATGGATTGCATGACCGCCTTTGATATGTTGTTGTGCGCCGATCAGTTTCAGGGCGAGGACCGAAACATCTCACGGTGCAAGCCCCAATGCGCGACGGCGGCGCCGAGCACGATCGATTCGCCCTGCGCGACACGCGCGTCGGATTCTGCAAGTTCGACGCACAAGCGCAGCAACTTCAGCCGCAGCGCGGGGTCTTGTATCTCGCCCATCAGGTCTGCCAGCGTGCGCTCGTCCACCGGGCAGGCGTCGGCCCACTTCAACTGGTCGCTCGAAAGCAAGTCTTCGCAAAAGGTGTCCAGCAGCGCATGCAATTCGTGCCGTGCCAGGCCCAGTTGTTCATGCACGGCCAGGCGCTCGAGCCACTCGATCTCGGCTTCGCCGATGTCGCCGTCGGCGACCACCGTCAATGCGACGATGCGGGCGGCCGCCTGCGGGCTGTTCGCGGGATAGCGGCGCATGATGGGCTCCTTGGTGCTGTGTCGGTCACGGGTCAGTCGAAGATGTTGCTCAGCCAGGACTTCTTGCGGTTGCCCTGCGGGCCCCGGCCGTGCTCGTAGTCGGAGTCCACGAACTGGGGCTGTGATCGGGCAGCCGGGTTATCGACTGGAGCCGACGCCATGGTCGCTGAGCGCTCGATCAGCTTGTCCAGTTCGCCGCGGTCCAGCCACACACCGCGGCATTTCGGGCAGTAGTCGATCTCGACGCCTTGGCGGTCGCTCATCACGAGTGCGGTGTCGGTGCAGCAGGTTGGGCATTGCATGGTGTGCTCCTTGTGGGGGTTCATTCGGCAGCGCTGCCAAAGCCGAACCGGCTGAGCAGACTCGTAAACAGGTTGAAGATCGAAACGTACAGGCCGACGGTGGCCGGCGCACTGGGCCCAGCAGTTGTTCTTGTCAGAGGGCGCTGGTTGCCGAGCCGCCGAGCCGCCGAGCCTGCCAGGGGCACCCCCAACATGACGAGCGCCAGAAGTATCAGCAAAGTGGTCGTGTGGTCCGTGGTGCCCTTCGTTCGAGATGCGGGATGATCAGCGCGATGCCCTATTGGCAGGAGCAGCGTTACAGTGAGCGCAGCTTCGGGAATTCCGAAGTGGAGCAACTACCGTTCTGGGGCGGAAGTGTCATGGCCACGCTGAATTACCGGCATCTCTACTACTTCTGGGTCGTCGCCAAGGAAGGCGGCATTTCCCGGGCTGCCGAGCGCCTGGACATGGCCATCCAGACCATCAGCGCACAGGTCAAGGCGCTGGAACAGGATCTCGGCCACCAACTGCTCAAGCCTTCTGGCCGCGGCGTGGCGGTGACAGACGCCGGACAGGCCGTGTTCGCTCGTGCCGAGGAGATCTTTCAGCTGGGAGAACTGATTGCGCAGGAGGCCGGTGCTGCGGCGTCGGGTCAGTCGGCACGCCTGGCCGTCGGCATGTCTGACGGACTTGCAAAACTGGCAGCCCACGTTCTCCTCAAGCCGGTCCTGGACACGCCTTCGCTGAAGCTCGTGTGCCACGAAGGCGAGGTTGACGCGCTCCTCGCCGAACTGGCCCTGCATCGCCTGGACGTGGTATTGGCCTGTCAGGTGCCGCCGCACAACTCCAATTTGCGCCTGAGCAGCGAGCGGCTGGTGGTCTCGCGAGTGGATTGGTACGGGCCGGCGTCGATGGTGCACAAAGCGCAGGTCGATGCCTTCCCGGCTTGCCTGGGCGAATTGCCATTGCTGTTGCCCACGACGCATGCGGCCATGCGCAACCGCATCGACCGCTGGTTCGACGCAAACCGCATCACCCCGCGGGTGGTCGGAGAGTTCGAGGACAGCGCCTTGCTCAGCCTGTTCGCCGCCCAGGGCATGGGTGTGTTTCCGGTCACGGCGCTCGGTGCCACCGACTTGGCCACGATGCGCGGCTTGCGCCTGCTGGGGCAAAGCGAGAACCTTCACGAGGAGATCTACGCCATCCGTTCGCGGCGCGGCCTGCATCATCCGCTGGTGCTGCGCATCTTGGCTGCGGCGCGCGCCGCATAGGGATCGGGGACAAGATCGAGACTCATTCGATCCGCGCTGGGCAGGAGTTCACCGTCAGGCGATCATCCGGTCCCACGATCCGTGGTGCGAACGCACGGGTCCGCGGCGGATCGACAGCGCCACCAGTGCCGCGCCGTTCAGCGATCGCGGCGCGTCACCGGTAACTCGGTTGTTCATTTGAGACGATGACATCCGAGCAACCTGCTTTGCGGCTTCTTCTCGGCTCGGTGACCAGCACCGTTGCAGTCTCGTGCACCAAGCCGCTGCTCATCCTGGCGAGGCCCCGATACCCAAGCGCGA
>NZ_JANOCG010000282.1:0-14573 GCF_031412075.1 Rhizobacter sp. | reverse complement strand
CACGCACAGGTGCAGCCACTGCGCGCGCGTCTTGGGCCACTCGGCACGCGACAGAGCGATCCACACGCCAAAGCACATCAGCGACAAGGCATAACGAATGGTGAGGAAGGTGATCGGCGGCGCGTGCGGCATGCCATAACGCGCAACGATGAACCCAGTGCTCCAGATCAGCACAAACACCGCAGGCATGGCACGCAGCAGCGCGCCTTGCTGAGCCGAAGTCATGGGCGACTCATCGCGCCTTGGCTCGAATCTCGGGCAGCGCCTTTTTCAGGTAGTACACCATCGACCAGATGGTCAGCACGGCGGCGGCATAGATGAGCACGGTGCCCCATAGATGGGTGTCGATCAGGCCGAAAAGCTTGCCGTGGAAAAGCAGGAATGGAATCGCCACCATCTGCACCACGGTCTTGACCTTGCCCAGCATGTGCACCGCCACGCTGCGCGACGCGCCGATCTGCGCCATCCATTCGCGCAAGGCCGAGATGGCGATCTCGCGACCAATGATCACGAACGCCACCAGCGCTTCAAGCCGCCCCAGCTGAACCAGGATCAACAACGATGCGCAAACCAGGAACTTGTCGGCCACGGGGTCGAGAAAGGCCCCGAACGACGATGTCTGGTTGAGCTTGCGTGCGAGGTAGCCGTCGGCCCAGTCGGTCAGCGCCACGACGATGAAGAGCACTGTGGCCACCAGATTCTTGGTGGGTTCGTGCCCATCGAGGTAGAAGATGCCAACGATCAGCGGGATCGCGACGATTCGCACCCAAGTGAGCAGGGTGGGCAGATTGAAGAACATCGGGACATTGTGCCGAACTTCTTCGGCCTCACCCCTGATGCCCATCAATCGCGATCGATCACTGTGCGTCGAGCGTGCGCGGCTTGAAGCGTTTGTCGTCGTTGAACAAGAACGCTTCGGCAAACTTCCACGGTTTGGGTAGCTTGGACACATCGCCAAACGGCCCGGCGCGGCGCACGGCATCGATTGCCATCTGCGTGGTTTCGGGCGCCTGGCTCGGGCGACGCATGATGTCGATGTTCTTGATGCTGCCGTCGGCGTTCAGCTCGACTTCGAGCACGGGAATGGCCAGCAGCATCTGCTGAGGCTTGCCGGTGTAGGTGCCATTGGGGTTGGCCGCCACCATGCGCTTGGCGGCCTGCAGCTTGAATTCATTCCAGTTTTTCGACACAGTGGGCGGGGGCATTCTCGATGCGGAGACGGGGGCAGGCGCAGTTGCGCCTCTTGGCGCGGGCGCGGGCGAAGCGATCTGAGACGGCGCCGGCGGCGACGCCGGCGGCTTGTTGCCGCAGCCCACCAGGCCCACCATCAAGAACAGGCTTCCCACGACGGCCCGACGGGAGGCGCTCAATTGGCGCGACGGAGAATTCATGTCAATGCAATGCACGATAGATTTCCTCTGCGAGTTCTTTGGAGATCCCATCCACGCTCGCGAGGTCTTCAACACTCGCGTGGCCCACGCCGCGAGCCCCCCCGAAGCGTTGTAAAAGTTTCGCACGTTTCTTCGGGCCGATGCCCGGGATCTCCTCGAGAACGCTGCCTCCGGTGCGCACACTGGCACGCTTGGCGCGCATTCCGGTGATGGCAAAACGGTGCGCTTCGTCGCGAATCTGTGCCACCAGCATCAGCGCGGCCGAATCGTGCCCCAGGTAGACCTTGTCGCGGCCGTCGGCAAACACCAGTTCTTCGAGCCCCACCTTGCGCCCTTCGCCCTTTTCAACGCCGACGATCAGGCCCAGGTCGAGCCCGAGTTCCTCGAACACCCCGCGCGCCATGCTGACCTGGCCCTTGCCGCCGTCGACCAGCACCAGGTCAGGCAGCCTCGCCTCGCCAGTCTGGGCGGCCGCGGCCAGCTTGCTGTAGCGGCGCGTGAGCACCTGGCGCATGGCCGCGTAGTCGTCACCGCCGGTGATGCCTTCGATGTTGTAGCGGCGGTACTGGGAGCTTTGCATCTTGTGGCCTTCGAACACCACGCAGGATGCCTGGGTCGACTCGCCAGCGGTGTGGCTGATGTCGAAACACTCGATGCGAAAGGTGTCGAGGTTTTCCGGCGCCAGGTCGAGGGCATCGACCAGAGCACGCGTGCGCGCTTGTTGCGAGCCTTCTTCCGACAGCAGCCGCGTCAGCTTGATGTCGGCGCCCTGGATGCACATGTCCAGCCAGGCACGGCGTGCATCGCGCGGCTGGTGCTGGGCCGTCACCTTGATGCTACTGTTCAATGAAAGCGCCTCGATCAACGGTTTGTCGACCGCATGGCTCAGCACCAACAAAGGTGGCACGGGGCTGTCGAGGTAGTGCTGCGCGATGAAGGCCTCCAGCACCTGCACTTCAGTGGCTTCGTCGACATGGGTCGGAAAGTACGGCCTGTCGCCCAGGTGGCGCCCGCCGCGCACCATGGCCAGGTTCACACAGGCGCGCCCGCCGTGCACCTTGACCGCCAGGATGTCGGCATCCTTGGTGGTGACACCTGTGTTGTCTTCCACCGACTGCTGGTGCAAGACCTTCGACAAGGCCCCCAGCTGGTTGCGAATCTCGGCCGCCTGCTCGAACTGGAGCGCATCGGCGTGGGCCATCATCTGCGACTGCAGCGTGTCCATCACCACCTGCTGCTCGCCCAGCAAGAAGCGCTCGGCATTGGTCACGTCGCGAGCGTAATCGTCGGCGCCGATGTACTGCACACACGGCCCTGAGCAGCGTTTGATCTGGTACAGCAAACACGGCCGCGTGCGGTTGTTGAACACCGTGTCTTCGCAGGTGCGCAGCTTGAATACCTTCTGCAGCATCTGAATCGACTCTTTCACCGCCCAGGCACTCGGGTACGGGCCAAAGTAGCGGTGCTTGCGATCGACCGAGCCGCGGTAATAGGCCATGCGCGGGAACGCATGCGCGGCGATCTTCAAATAGGGGTAGCTCTTGTCATCGCGGAACAAGATGTTGTAGCGCGGGTTGAGCGTCTTGATGAGGTTGTTTTCGAGCAGCAGCGCCTCGGCCTCGGAGCGCACGACCGTGGTCTCCAAGCGCACGATCTTGGTCACCATGTGACCAATGCGCGTGCCGCCGTGGTTCTTCTGGAAGTAGCTCGACACCCGCTTCTTCAGGTCGCGCGCCTTGCCAACGTACAGCACGGCGGTTTGCGCGTCGAAGTAGCGATAGACACCCGGCAGGCCGGGCAGCGCGGCCACATCGGCCAGCAGTTGCTGGCGTGCCGGGTCTTGTGGTTCGTCGTTTGCGGTGACGGTGTCGGGTTCGCTCATCGGACGCGAATTGTGCCGCCTCGATAATCCACCCATGCAATGGGATGTGTTCTGTCGCGTGGTCGACAACTTCGGCGACATCGGTGTCTGCTGGCGCCTGGCCGCCGACCTCGCGTCGCGTGGCGAACAGCTGCGGCTGTGGGTCGACGACGCCTCGGCCCTGGCCTGGATGGCGCCAGCAGGTGCGAGCGGGGTTTCAGTGCACCCTTGGCCCGAGGCCAGCAACGCAGCACCGGGCGACGTGGTGATCGAAGCCTTCGGCTGTGAGTTGCCACCAAGCTTCGTGCAGCGCATGGCTCAAGCAACACGCCCACCGGTCTGGATCAACCTTGAGTACCTGAGCGCCGAAGCTTATGTGGAGCGTAGCCACCGGCTGCCCTCGCCTCAACTGAGCGGCCCCGGTCTCGGCCTCACCAAGTGGTTCTTCTATCCCGGCTTCACCGCCGCGACGGGTGGCGTGATCCGCGAACCCGGCCTGATGCAGCAAAGAGAAAGTTTCGACCGCATCGACTGGCTGCACCGGCACCACATCACGCCGCGCGACGGCGAGCGCGTCGTGAGCCTCTTCAGCTACGCCAACCCGGCCCAGGCCGCCCTCGTGAAAGCCCTGGCAGACACCCCGACCCTGCTGCTGCTCACGCCGGGCGTCGCCGAGCCGACGCATCTGCCTGCCAACATGCGCACCCAGCGCCTTCCCTACCTGCCGCAAATCGACTACGACCGTTTGTTGTGGAGCTGCGACCTGAACCTGGTGCGCGGAGAAGACTCCTTCGTGCGCGCCCAATGGGCCGGGCGGCCCTTCGTCTGGCAGATCTACCCGCAACACGACCGGGCCCACGCGGACAAGTTGAACGCCTTCCTGCACCGGTTCCCAGCAGTGCCCGGCTTGCGCCAACTGTGGCTGGGCTGGAATGGCCTGACCGATGAGCCCTTGCGCCTGCCGCCACTGGCCGCGTGGCAGGGCCGGTGCAAGGCCTGGCGTGAAGAGTTGCTGGCACAAGCGGACTTGGGGACCCAACTGCTGGGGTTTGCCACTGAATCACGCTAAAATCCGAGGCTTTGCGCGATCTGGTGAATGACCACCCGGGCCGCGCCCTCCACGCGTCAAGCACGCACCGCACACGGAAATCGCTATGAAGATCGCTCAAGAAATTCGCGCCGGCAATGTGATCATGCACGGCAAGGACCCGATGGTTGTTCTGCGCACCGAATACAGCCGCGGCGGCCGCAACTCGGCCACCGTGCGCATGAAGCTCAAGAGCCTGGTCGGCAACTCGGGCACCGAAGTTGTCTTCAAGGCCGACGACAAGATGGACCAAGTCATCCTCGACAAGAAGGAATGCACCTACTCCTACTTCGCCGACCCGATGTACGCCTTCATGGACGCCGACTACAACCAGTTCGAGGTCGAAGCCGAGAACATGGGCGACGCCATCCAGTACCTCGAAGACGCGATGCCCGTCGAAGTGGTGTTCTACGACGGCAAGGCCATCTCGGTCGAGCTGCCCACCAGCCTGGTGCGTGAAGTCACCTACACCGAGCCGGCCGTCAAGGGCGACACCTCGGGCAAGGTGCTCAAGCCAGCCAAGCTGGCCACCGGCTTCGAAGTTGCCGTGCCGCTGTTTGTTGAAACCGGCGACAAGATCGAAATCGACACCCGCACGCACGAGTACCGCAAGCGGGTGTAAACGCTGCGCGCGGCAACCAAGGGCACCTCAGGGTGCCCTTTTTGTTTTGCTAAGGTCTCGGGCATGTCTTTCGATTTCGCCGCCGTCTCCGCACCCTTTCGCATGCAGCCGGGGCTTCGCCGGCTGGCAGCCGGTACAACGCAGCTCACCCCCAACCAGCCAGGCGACCGCGCGCTGCGTGAAAAGCTG
The DNA here is from genome assembly GCF_031412075.1 of Rhizobacter sp. Classification (GTDB taxonomy): domain Bacteria; phylum Pseudomonadota; class Gammaproteobacteria; order Burkholderiales; family Burkholderiaceae_C; genus Rhizobacter. The sequence goes on along the minus strand of NZ_JANOCG010000282.1, from coordinate 9,423 downwards.
GCCGTGCTGGGCGCCTATTCGACCCAGGCCTTGCTGAGTGCACCAGGCTTCGATGCCGGCCCGGCCCTGCAAGCTTTGAGCGAACACGCCACCGCTGAACACCCCGGCGCATGGTCGGCCGCGTCGGCGCACGCCCACCTGCTGGGTTGGTCGCTGCAAGGTGACGAGCCTCGCCAACATCACCACCAGCAACCCGAGGTCGGCGCCTGTCTTCGTGCGCTGCCGCCCGAGTGGCGCCTGCCGGCCCTGCTGAGCCTGGCTTTTGCAGAAGACTTCGCCGTCATCGACGGCACCACCGCCCACATTCCGTGGCTGGCCGTGTGCCTGCCTTCGGGCTGGGCGCCCGAAGAGAAGGTCGGCCGCCATTTCGCGCAGGTGCATGCGCCGGTGGCCGACAACCAACTGCTGCTCACGGCGAGCGAGCATCTCGCACGCCTCGTCACCGGCAGCGACCGTTGGGAGCGCTTCGTCTGGACGATCACCCGCCACCCGCGCCTGCACGCCCACCCGGCTCGACAAGACCCGGCGCCGTGGCCGGCAGATGCCACACCCGAGCAGCTGGCCCAGCACGCCTTCTTTCGCACCGAGCACCAGACCTTCATTCCGCTGCCCGAGTTGAAGAAAGCGGTTTTCACCATCCACGTCGATCTGCAGCCGCTGTCGCAAGCCATGCCCAGCCCTGCCCATGCCCAACAGGTGCACGACGCACTCGCCAGCATGAGCCCCGCCGTGCTCGCCTACCGTGGGTTGACCGATGCGCGCGACCGATTGCTCCGCTGGCTGAGCGTCGAAGCCTGCCGATGAGCCCGCAAGCCACTGACCTGCTCCTGACGGGTAACGAGCTGCCGCAACGCTGGCGCCAGCGCGAGCGCTTTGTCATCCTCGAAACCGGCTTCGGCGCAGGCCACCACTTCCTCGCCACCTGGCAGGCATGGCGCAACGACCCCGCGCGTTGTGAACGGCTGGTGTTCATCGCAGTCGAACCCAACCCGCTCACCGCAGACAGGCTTCAGCAAGCCCACGTCAACTCGCCAGCAGCCGACCTGGCAGCCGAGCTGACCTGCGCCTGGCCGCCGCTCACCCCCAACCTGCACAGTCTGCATTTCGAGCAAGGCAAGGTGCAGCTGTTGCTGGCGCTTGGCGACGTCGGCGGTTGGCTCCTCGAACTGGTGGCGCACGTGGATGCGTTCTACCTTGGTGGCTCCGCGTGGCAGCCACGCATGTTCAAGGCCCTCGCGCGACTGGCCGCACCAGAAGCCACCTTAACCAGCCAGATGACAAGCAGCGAAGTGCGCGAAGGTTTGCGTGCCACCGGCTTCGAGCTGCGCCAAGCCCCGAGCGGCATCACCCTCGCGCGCTACGCGCCCAGCTTCACACCGCGAAAGGCGCCTTCACGCACGGCCGCTGCCAGCAGCGAACGCCGCGCGCTCATCGTCGGCGCCGGCCTGGCCGGTTGTGCCAGCGCCTGGGCCCTGGCCGAGCAGGGTTGGCGCAGCACGGTACTCGACCGCCAGGCCAGCCCGGCACAAGAAACTTCGGGCAACCCGGCCGGCTTGTTCCACGGCATCGTCAATGCACAAGACGGCACCCACGCGCGTTTCAACCGGGCCGCTGCCTTGCACGCGCAGCGCGTGGTGGCCGATGCGGGTGGCGTGGCGCAAGGCCTGCTGCGGCTCGACAGCGAGGAAGCTTCGGCCATGAGCGCCACGCTTGAAAAACTCGGGCTGCCCGCCGACTACGTACAGGCCGTCTCCCCAGCCCAGGCGAGCGCCTTGAGTGGCCTGGCCTTGCATCAATCGGCCTGGTTCTACCCGGGCGGCGGTTGGGTGGAACCAGGCCGCCTGGCCAGGGCCTGGATGGCGCGGGCCGCAGCGCACACGAGCTTCTGCGGCGGCGTGCAGGTGGTGCGGCTTCGTCGAAGCGGCAGCACCTGGCAGCTGCTGGATGCCCACGAGCACGTGATCGACGAAGCCGAGGTCGTGGTGCTGGCGAACGCGGGCGATGCCCTGCGCCTGCTCGGCCACCCCCACTGGCCCATCGAGCCGGTACGTGGGCAGATCAGCCTGTGCGACAAGTCGCTGCTACCGAGCTTGCCCAAGCTGCCGATTGCCGGCGCGGGCTACCTGCTGCCCGAAGTCAACGGCATGGCCTTGTTCGGCGCCAGCTCACAAGCCGGTGACATGGACAGCGCGGTGCGCGACGACGATCACCGCCACAACCTCGCACAACTCGCACGCCTGGTCGGCCACCCGATCGACGTTCCGATGAGCGCCCTGCACGGCCGCACCGGCTGGCGCTGGGTGGCGCAAGACAAGCTGCCGGTGATCGGCGCGGTGCCTGACCTGCTCAGCCCTGTCGACCGGCCGCTCGACCAGCCGCGCCTGGTGCCGCGCCTGCCGGGCTTGTATGTGTTCACGGCACTGGGCTCGCGCGGCATCACCTGGTCGGCGCTCGGCGCGCGCGTCTTGGCCTCGCTCATCACCGGGGCACCTTCGCCGCTGGAGGCCAGCCTGCTCGACGCCATCGACCCCGCGCGTTTTGTCAGCCGCGGGGTGCGGCAACAAGCCACTCGCGAATCAAGGCGTACACCCGAGGGTGATTGAGCAAGGCCATGTGGCCCACGCCGGCGAGTTCGACACGTTGCACATCGCCCACCAGGCTCGCGTCTGACGCGCTGTGTGTCGTCACCAGGCCATCGCCCAACATGCTGCCCACCATCGGGCCCATCATTGCGTCGGCCTCGTCGGCCAGGCTGCCGGCCACCAGTCGCAAGGCGAGGCCGTCGGCCTGGCGCTTCTTGCCACGCAGGCCGTGGCGTAAATCCTTGATGCCCCGGCTGCGCGCGTTGGCAAGGGTGCCGAGCGGCTGCGTCACGTTCGACAGGCTCAGCGCCGTCGCCACGAAATGCCCCAGCTTCTCGAGCGGCGCGCCTTGGTGCGGCGAACCCAGGCACACCACGGTGCGCACACGCTGGCGCCAGACCGCATCGGCTTCGGTCAATTGCTCGCAGGCACGGCGCGCCACCAGGCCGCCCATGCTGTGGCCGACCAGAACGATCTCGCGCACATGCGGCGGCGCATGTTCGGCAAGCGCGGACAAATGGCCGGCGAGCTGCAGTGCGTTGTCGTCGATCCCGAGGCCGGTGTTGTAGCGCAGGTAGAGCGGGCTGATGCCCAGCTCGTCGGCCAGCAAGGCGCCGTAGCTCGCGCCGTCGCGGTCCCACGGCGAACCACGCCATGCTTCTGAAAACAGCGACCAGCTTTGTTCGTCGCAGGCCAGGCCGTGGATGAACACGCACACACGCTCGTTCAGCCCGGCCAATGAATCGGGCTCGAGCGGCAGCGGCTGGCCTGCGGTGTACAAACCCATCTGCACCGCCAACGGGCTGCCGGCCTGCGCCAGCGCATCGCCGGCTGCGGCATTCAAGGCGCTGCGAAAGGCCAGCTCGCGCCCGGCAGGCACGCGGTTCGGGTCGACCAGCAAGCGCTCGGCGTCACCCACCAGGCCCAGCAAAGCCCCCGTGCCATGGCGCACCGCGGCGTACACGCCGGTGGTGATGGCATCGTGCGCGCCTTGCACCAGGCGTGCAGGCACCGACAGGCCCGGCACTTTCTGCAGGGCATCGAAGGTCTTGCCGGAGATCGCGTTGTGCATTTCCTGCACCCGCGAGGTGGTGGCCTGGATGCCGGCTTTGAAGGCCGGCGCGTAGGTCGCGGGTGGAGCCGCCTGGGCGGGCGGAGCAGTGGTGCTGCCCGGTTCTGGCTTGCGGCGCTTGACCATGGGTGTGCGCCGTGGGCTGCAGACGGTCAGGTCTCGCTCGGCGGGGTGACCGAAGCGTCTTGCTCGGGCGGCTGCCCGTCTTCAGGGCCAGTGTCGCCACCCGCTTTGCGCCCGGCCTTGTCTTTCAGCTTTTCTTCTTTCTTCTTCTTCTTGGCCAGCTCACGCTGGCGCTTTTCAAACGAGTAATTGGGTTTGGCCATGGGCTTTCCTTCCAGTGGGTTGCACAAACGCGGCGCAACAGGCCCGAGGGTACGCGCTTTTCGGTCGGGCCTGAGAGCCGGCGGCTCAGAAAGTGAGCGTCTTCACCCCCTGCGCCGTGCCCAGCAGGCACACGCTCGCCTTGTTGCGCGCAAAGATGCCCACGGTCACGACACCGGGCCACTGGTTGATGTCGCGCTCCATCGCGGCCGGGTCGGTGATCGACAGGCCGCGCACGTCGAGGATGTGGCAGCCGTTGTCGGTCACCACACCGGCGCGCAACACGGCATCACCACCCAGCGCCTTGAGCCGCCGCGCCACCTGGGCTGCGGCCATCGGGATCACCTCGACCGGCAGCGGGTACTGGCCGAGTGTCTGCACAAGCTTGGATTCATCGGCAATGCAGATGAAACGCTCGGCCGTGTCGGCCACGATCTTCTCGCGTGTGAGGGCCGCACCGCCGCCCTTGATCATGTGGCCGCCGTGGTCGATCTCGTCGGCGCCGTCGATGTAGACCGGGATGCCGGGCACGGTGTTGCTGTCGAGCACCGCAATGCCGTGCGCACGCAGGCGCTCGCTGCTCTTTTCGCTGCTCGACACCGCGCCGGCGATGCGGTCCTTGATGCCTGCCAGCGCATCGATGAAGCAGTTGACGGTGGAGCCGGTACCGACCCCCACCACGCTGCCGGGCACCACGTAAGCCAATGCGGCCTGGCCCACCAGGGCCTTGAGTTCATCTTGTGTCATGGGGTTCTGTTAAGCGTTTGAGACAATGCGGCGATTATCCAAGACACTCTCTTGCGTCAACTGAATGCCACTCGTTCCCTACGCCCTCACCCGCCCATTTTTGTTCGGCCTCGACCCCGAGCAAGCCCATGACCTCACCTTGGGCGCGCTCGCCCGCATCCAGCACACGCCGCTGGTATGCGTGGTGTCGCAGCCTCGCATCGCCGACCCGCTCACGCTGGCGGGGCTCCCATGTCCCAACCGCGTGGGCCTGGCCGCCGGGCTCGACAAAAACGGCCGCTGCATCGACGCCTTTGGCGCCATGGGTTTTGGCTTCGTCGAGGTGGGCACGGTCACCCCCAAGGCACAGCCCGGCAACCCCAAGCCACGCATGTTCCGCCTGCCTGAAGCGCAAGGCCTGATCAACCGGCTGGGCTTCAACAACGAGGGGCTGGCCGCCTTCATTGCCAACGTCAAACGAAGCCGCTTCCGAGACCAAGGCGGCATCCTCGGCCTGAACATCGGCAAGAACGCCGCCACGCCCATCGAGCGTGCGGTCGACGACTACCTGATCGGCCTCGACGGCGTGTACCCGCATGCCGACTACGTGACGGTCAACATCTCATCACCCAACACCAAGAACCTGCGCGAGCTGCAAAGCGACGAGGCGCTCGACGCGCTGCTGTCGGCCGTGCAGGCGCGCAAGCTGCAACTCGCGCAGCAGCATGGCCGCAGCGTGCCCATCTTCGTGAAGATCGCGCCCGACCTCGATGAAGCGCAGGTGCAGGTCATTGCTGCCACCATCCGCAAGAACGGCATCGACGGCGTGATCGCCACCAACACCACCCTCGCGCGCGACGCCGTGAAGCACCTTCAGCACGGCGAAGAAGCCGGCGGCCTTTCGGGCGCGCCGGTGCTCGCCGCGAGCAACCGCGTCATCGCGCAGCTGCGTGCGGCGCTCGGAAAAGGTTTTCCGATCATCGGCGTGGGCGGCGTGATGAGCGGCGCCGACGCGCAGGCCAAGATCGCGGCCGGGGCCGACGTGGTGCAGCTCTACACCGGCTTCATCTACCAAGGCCCGGGGCTGGTGACCGAAGCGGCGCGCGCGTTGAAGCACTCGCGCAAGGGTTGAGCCTCAGAGACCGCTGCGATTCACTGCAGCGGCACGCCCGTCTTGCTCTGCACTTCTTCGCGCGTCACACCTTCGGCCAGCTCGACGAGCTTCAAACCTTGGGGCGTGACATCGAGCACGCACAGGTCGGTGATGATGCGGTTGACCACGCCCAGGCCCGTCAGGGGCAGCGTGCACTGCGGCAGGATCTTCAAGTCGATGCCGCCGTCTTTCTTCTTGGCCACGTGCTCCATCAGCACGACCACGCTCTTGACGCCAGCGACCAAGTCCATGGCGCCGCCCATGCCCTTGACCATCTTGCCGGGGATCATCCAGTTGGCGAGGTCGCCCTTTTCGCTGACCTGCATCGCACCCAGGATGGAGAGGTTGATCTTGCCGCCGCGAATCATCGCGAAGCTGTCGTGCGAGCCGAAGATGCTGGAGCCCGGGATGGTGGTCACGGTTTGTTTGCCGGCGTTGATGAGGTCGGCGTCGACCTGGTCTTCGGTCGGGAAAGGGCCGATGCCCAGCATGCCGTTTTCGCTTTGCAGCCAGACCTCGATCTTCGGGTCGACGAAGTTGGCCACCAGCGTGGGCAGGCCGATGCCGAGATTGACGTAGAAGCCGTCAGACAGCTCCTTGGCCGCGCGGGCCGCCATTTGGTCGTGTGTCCAGGCCATGATCAAGACTCCCGCTGGGCCGCCCCGAGGGAGGCTTGCGCCCCCTTGGGGGGCAGGAACGAAGTGACGTGGGGGTTGTTCATATCAGACTCCCGCTTTTTCAGTGATGGTGCGTTTTTCGATGCGCTTCTCGGGCGTGGCATTCAACACCAGCCGGTGCACGTAGATGCCCGCCAGGTGAACCGCATCCGGGTCGAAGCTGCCGGTCTCGACGATCTCTTCCACCTCGACCACGGTGATCTTGCCGGCCATCGCCACCGCCGGGTTGAAGTTGCGTGCGGTGCGGCGAAAGATCAGGTTGCCGCTCTTGTCGGCCTTCCAGGCCTTGACCAGCGACACATCGGGCATCAGCGCGCGCTCCATCACGTACACATGGCCGTCGAACTCGCGTGTTTCCTTGCCCTCGGCGACCAGGGTGCCCACACCGGTGCGGGTGAAGAAGGCCGGGATGCCGGCACCACCGGCGCGCAGCTTTTCAGCCAGCGTGCCTTGCGGCGTGAATTCGAGCTCCAGTTCACCGGCCAGGTACTGGCGCTCGAACTCCTTGTTCTCGCCCACGTAGCTGGAGATCATCTTCTTGATCTGCCGCGTCTCGAGCAGCTGGCCCAGGCCGAAGCCGTCGACACCGGCGTTGTTGGAGATGACAGAGAGGTTCTTCACCCCGCTGTCGCGCAGCGCCGCGATCAGCGCCTCGGGGATGCCGCACAAGCCGAAGCCGCCGACGGCGAGCAGCTGCCCGTCCTGCACGATGCCTTTCAGCGCGGTGGCGGCATTCGGGTAGACCTTGTTCATTGTTTTCTCCTGCAAGGGGTAAATTGCAATCCGGGAGCGTACTACGTAACCCATTACGTAGTCGTTACGTAGAATTCACTACAAACATACCCGGTTCCAAAATGGCTCTCAGCGCTGACGACTATCGAACCGCCTTCGACCTCGCGCCGGTCGGCATGGTCTTGTCGCGCAACCGCTTGATGCTCGACTGCAACCAGCAAATGCTCGACATGTTTGGTGCCAACAAAGAACAACTGCTGAACCAGTCGTTCGAGGTGCTGTACCCCACCCACGATGAATTCGAGCGCACAGGCCAGCGCATCGTGGCCAGCCTCAACACGAGCGGCTGGTACGCCGACGAACGGGTGATGAAGCGGGTCGATGGCCCGCAGCGCGGCGAGCTGTTCTGGTGCCATGTGTCGGGCCGCGCGCTCGACCCCACGCAACCTCATGCGGCCGGCATCTGGTCGTTCGAAGACCAGTCTTCGCAGCGCCAGCTCAAGGCCGACCTCACCGCCCGCGAGCGCGAGATCGCTGCGCTGTTGATCGATGGCCTCACCAGCAAGCTGATCGGCAAGCGCCTGGGCATCAGCCCACGCACGGTCGACGTCTACCGCGCGAGGTTGATGCGCAAATACGGCGCCGCCACCACGCCCGACCTGGTGCACAAGCTGCTCAGCGTTTGACGGTTTCCAGCGGTATGCGCACGTAGAAGGTCGAGCCCTGCCCGGGCGCGCTCTGTGCCTGCAGCGTGCCACCCATGGCCGCCACGATCTGGCGCGAGATGGCCAGGCCCAGACCCACACCCTGCCCCAGCTTCTCGCCCGCCGCGCCTTGCGCGTAGGGCTCGAAGATGTGTTGCAGTTCCTGAGGTGACATGCCCGGCCCGCTGTCGGTGACGGCGATCTCGAATGCCGTGTCGCCCACCGAAGCGTCGTCGTCACCCACCCAGCGCCCGACGATGCTCACCGCACCTTGTGCCGTGAACTTCACCGCGTTGTGCAAGAGGTTGGTCACCACCTGCTGCAGGCGCGGCCCGTCGACCTGCACGGTCTCGTCGCCGGCTTCATAACGCGCCTCGAACTGGATGCCCTTCTGGTGCGCCGCCAACTGGCCGGGCGCCGTCATGCGCGTCCACAAGACCGAGAGGCTCTGCGGCTCCAGCTGCAGCTGCACCGGCTTGGCCAAAGTCTGCTCATACGCGAGCGTGGTTTCGAGCACCTGGCCCAGGCCGCGCATCGACTCGGCCATGGCGTCGAGCAGGCGGTCGTGGAAGGCGGGGTCTTGCTGCGTCTTGGCCATCTCCGCCCCGCTCGCCACCGCGCCCAAGGTGCCGCGCATTTCGTGCGAGAGGTAGGCCAGAAAGCGCCCGCGCGCCGCGGCAGAGTCTTCCGCCAGGCGGCGGCCGCGCGCTTCGATGGCACGTGCCTGCGCCATCTTGCGCTGGCTGCGCCACAGCAGGCCCATGCCCACCAGCAGCGCCAGCAGCAGTGGCGCACCCCAGGCCAGCACCTTGCGCCAGGGCACGCCGGGCTGCACGTTGACCACCAGCCAGCGCTGGGCGATGCCGGCGGCCTCGGCTTCGCTCACGGCGTCGAGCCCCTTGCGCATGATCTGCGTCAGCTCGGGGTGGTCGCGCCGGACGCCGAAGTAGAGCTCGCTGTCGCCGCCCGCCACCGTGCCGGTGATGCGCAGCGTGCCGCCAAAGCGCCGTTCGATCAGCTCGTTGACCACCTTCACATTGCCAAGCGCCACATCGGCTGCGCCTTCGGCGAGTGCGCTGAGCACCTGGTCTTGCCGATCGAGCTCGACCAGCTTGATGCCGGGGTGTCGCGCCATCAGTTCGGGGATCAGGAAGTGCTGCCTCAGCAAGGCCACCTTGCGCACGCCGAACTCGCGGGTGTCGGTGATGAGGTTGACGTCGTCGTCGCGCATCACGATGGCGGTCGGCACACGCGAGAACGGTCCCACGAACTCATAGTCGGCGCGGCGCTCCGGCGTGCGCACCAGGCCCACGATCACGTCGAGTTCGCCAGCCACGCCTTGTGCATACACGTCGGCAAACGAGCTGCCCACTTCACGCTGGATGGCCAGGCCCGTCTTGCGCGCCACCAGCCGCAGGTAGTCGATGCCCATGCCCTGCGGCTCGGCCAGGTC
>NZ_JANOCG010000281.1:0-6674 GCF_031412075.1 Rhizobacter sp. | reverse complement strand
ACTTCCGACGAGAAGCCGTTGAGCTGGTCGACCATCGTGTTGATGGTTTCCTTCAGCTCGAGAATCTCGCCCTTCACGTCCACCGTGATCTTGCGGCTGAGGTCGCCCCGCGCCACCGCGGTGGTGACGGTTGCGATGTTGCGCACCTGGGCCGTGAGGTTGGTGGCCATGGCGTTGACCGAGTCGGTCAGGTCTTTCCAGGTGCCGGCCACGCCGGGCACCACGGCCTGGCCGCCCAGGCGCCCGTCGGTGCCGACCTCGCGCGCCACGCGGGTGACCTCCGATGCAAACGAGCGCAGCTGGTCGACCATCGTGTTGGTGGCTTCCTTCAGCTGAAGGATCTCGCCGCGCACGTCCACCGTGATCTTTTTGGACAGGTCGCCGTTGGCCACGGCAATCGTCACGTCGGCGATGTTGCGCACCTGCGCCGTCAGGTTGCCGGCCATCTGGTTGACGGAATCGGTGAGTTCCTTCCACACGCCCGAGACGCCCTTGACCTGCGACTGGCCGCCGAGCTTGCCTTCGGTGCCGACCTCGCGCGCGACGCGCGTCACCTCCGAGGTGAACACCGAGAGCTGCTCGATCATCGAATTCACGAGCTTGGCCGAGCGCAGGAATTCGCCCTTCAGCGCGCGCCCGTCGACTTCGAGCTCCATCGACTGCCCGAGGTCGCCCTTGGCGACCGCGCCGATGGTGCGTGCGATTTCCGTCGTCGGTCGCACCAGGTCGTCAATGAGGGTGTTGAGCGAATCCACCGTCGAGGCCCAGCCGCCCACCGCGCCGGGCAGCGACATGCGCTGCTTCAGCCGCCCTTCCTTGCCCACGCTGGTGCTCAGCCGCGACACCTCGCGCGAGATGCGCTCGTCGTGCGCCAGTGCGGCATTGAAGGCCTCGGCGATGCGCGCCTCGGTGCCGTCCCAGTCCAGCGGCAGCCGCACCGTGAAATCGCCATCGCGAAAAGCCGTGATCGCGGCGAGCATCTGCCGCATGCGGTTCTCGGCATGCGCACGTTCGGCGCGCAGCAGGCTCATCTCCTGGTCGCAGTGGGCACGCGGCGCGGGGGCCGGTGGCGGCGCGAACGAAGTGGCTTGAGACATGGTCGCGGGGTTCTCCATCAAGGCCTGGCTTCGAGGCGAAACGGTGCGATGCGGTGTCGGCCCGGAAGGTGCGGCATGGGCGGTGAAACTGCGGCCACAGTTGCGCGCCGTCGGGCGGCTATCTATCTGGCATCGAGCACCCGACTACGGCCCCGATGCCGGCGGACTGGCATGGTCGGCCAGGCGGGCCACCGCGCGCAATAAATCATCGGGCGGCATCGGCTTGATCAGGTGCATCTGGAAGCCCGCCGCCGCGCTGCGCTCGCGGTCGACAGGCCGTGTGTAAGCGGTGAAAGCGGCCGCGGGCGTCTGGCCGCCGTCCGCCTGGGGCAGCCTGCGCACGGCGCGCAGCAGGTCGTGGCCGTCGGCCACGGCCATGCCGATGTCGCTGAGCAGCACGTCGGGGTGCAGCTGCTGCACCAGGGCCAGGCCCGCCGCCGCGCTGGCCGCGGTGTGCACTTCGGCACCGGCGTCACGCAGCACGCGCGCGGTGACTTCGCGCGCATCGTCTTCGTCATCCACCAGCAACACGCGGGTGCCGGCGAGGCTGGGCGGCGGCTCGGCGGCCGCGCCTTCATCCGTACCCACTCCATGCGCCACGGCACGGGCGCCGGCGGCGGCAGCTGGCAGGATGATGGTGAACGTGGCGCCCAGGCCCGGCCCCAGGCTCTCGGCGCTGATGCTGCCGCCATGCAGCGCGACGATGTGGCGCGCCATCGCCAGCCCCAGACCCAGGCCGCCGTGGCGCCGCGTGGTGGTGGCGTCCTGCTGCTGGAAGCGTTCGAACACCTGCGGCAGGAAGGCGGGCTCGATGCCATGCCCGGTGTCGGCGAGCTCGACGCGCACGCTGCTGCCGGCCTTCCGCAACGTGACCGTGATCTGCCCGCCCGCGGGGGTGAACTTGATGGCGTTGCCGAGCAACTTGCTCAGCACCTGGTGCAGGCGCAGCGCGTCGCCCATCACCGTCGCCGGCTCAGCGCCGAAGAAGGCACGCAGGCCCACGCCCTTGGCGCTGGCCGCCGGCAGCGCCGCGTCAACCGCGGCGGCCACCACGCTTTCTATACCGATGCACTGTAGGCCCAACTGCAGGTGGCCGGCCTCCAGGCGGTTCATGTCCAGCAGGTCTTCGATCAGCTGCACCTGCGCGCGGGCATTGCGCGAGATGGCGGTGAGGCCGTGGCGCAGCGCCTCGGGCCCGGCACCGCCGCGCTCCAGCACCTGCGCCCAGCCGAGGATGGCCGAGAGCGGCGTGCGCAGTTCGTGCGAGATGGTCGCGAGGAACTCGTCTTTGGCGTGGCTGACGCGCTCGGCTTCGGCACGCGCGGCCTGCGCGCTGCGCAGCACCTCCTCGCGCTCACGCTCCAGCCGCTTGCGCGCGCTGATATCGCGTGTGAGCTTCAGGTAGCCCCACAACTCGCCGCGCGGGCTGCGCAGCGGCGTCAGCACCACGGCGGCGTCGAAATTGCTGCCGTCCTTGCGCCGGCGCAGCCCCTCGCCAGTGAACTCACCGGTGGCATCGGCCTGCGCCATTTCGTAGGCCGGCAGGCCGGCCGCCCGGTCAGCGGCGGTGAACAAGGCCTCGAACGGCATGCCGATGGCTTCTTCGGCGGTGTAGCCCTTCATCAACGCCGCGGCTGCGTGCCAGGTCTGGATACGGCCTTGTGGGCTCAGGGTGTAGATGGCGTAGTCGCGCACGCCGTCCAGCAGTGCGCGGCGCTCGGCGTTGCGGTGCTCGAGCACGGTTTCGACCAGCCGAAGGTCGCGCCCTGTGCGCCCGAGGCCCAGGCCCAGGCCATCGCGCAGGTCGTCGAACACCGCCACCCAGCCCACCACCCCAGCCGTCATGCGCACCGGCGCCACCAGGCAGCGCAAGGGCACGTCGTGCAATGTGTCGGGCTGCGTCACCCAAAGGTCGGCCTCGAAGGTGTCGCCGGTCAGGGCCCGGGCGAACGGAGACTCGGTGGCCAAGAGCGTCGGTCCGTTGCGATCGCGCCGCAAGCGGAAGCGGGCCAGAAAGTCGGCGCTGCCACCCCGCAGCTGCTGGGCAGAGGCAGCGCCCAGCAGACGCAGTGCGGCCGCGTTGCAGCGCTGGAAACCGTTTGCGTCCCCCACGCAGATGCCTTCACCCACGGCCTCCATGGTCGTGCTGAAAACGGCTTCACATCGTCCCGCAGCGGCGTTGGGTGGCAACGGCTCTGCAGGGGGGTGGTGAAGAGCCGGGGGCACCATGCACCCAGTCGGCAAACGGCATGCCCGAGGCGAACCGAACACGCGCTCTGCGCGGGCAGACGCCACCCGCTCGCCCGCCCGGGGCGGGAGGTCAGCGCACGGCGTGGACGAACGGTGTGTGTCTTTTACCGATCGCCACCCGAATCTTCCAGTTCCACCAGCACGTCTTCCTTGCGCAACGCCATCTGCTCGCCCAAGTCGCCGAGGTCGATGCCCGTGCTGCGCATCCGCGGGAAGAGATCGTTCTCTTCCTGCTGCACGTGGTGCTCCACCGCCTGCTGAAGCAGCTCAACGGTTTCGTCGTACTGGGCGTCGCTGGGCGACATCGCGCGCAACTGGCCCATCAGTTCCTTGGCATCGGCGTGCTCTTGGGCGGCCTCGTCGAGCAGGCTCTCGTCGCTGACCGCTGCACGCGCGGCGGGGTAGAAGATCTCTTCTTCCACCTGGGCGTGTGCCGTGAGGGCCTGGCAGATCTCCTCGACGATCTCGGCGCGCTGGTCGATGTCGTCACCGCCCCGCGACACCAGCTGGGTGTACTCGGCGAAGAGGTCTTTCACCTCGGCGTGGTCGGCCCTGAGAAATGCAATTGCATCGATGTCGGCGTCGTCCCGGGCGGGCTGTGCGCCCAGTGGCGAACGGCCTTGGGGAGAAAAGTCGGTGGTCATGGCGGCATCCCTTCACAAGACAGGCTGGGCGGTTGCCCGGCGGGCCGTGAGAGCGGCAATCTGGGTTCCCGCCGCCATGGGCGCCGCTTTTGTCGCGCCATTGGCGGGCGCTGCCAATGGCGTTGGAGCCCTGCGCTGGCGAGAATGAACCAACGGCATACGCAACAAACCATGGCCTCCCACCTGTCTGCACCCCAGAAACGCAGCCCACATTCGGGCCTTTTGGCAAAACCTGCGCCGTTAGTTCGGTTTCAGGGCTACACGCCCGATCTCTTCGACGAAGCCCCTTGCAGCCCCGCGCCCTACCGCCAAGCGCTGGCCGGGTGGCTGGCGGAGGCCGGCCGCGCCGGCCGCATCCGGCGCGTGGGTTCTGCCGCTGTCTACGAGCACATCTGGAGCGCGCTGAGCACCTGGGCGGTGGCGCAGGGCATCGCCCTGGACGACTTCACCGCCAGCGACCTGGACAGCTATCTGCGCTCACGCGCGCACGCCGACGAGTTGTCGCCGCGCTACGCCTGGCGCACGGTGTGGCTGGTCGGTCGCCTGCTGGGCTTCCATGCCCGGGCGCAGGGACGGGCGGCCAACCCGGCAGCGCTGGAGTTTCTGGAGCGCCGGCCCGACATCCGCTTTGCCAACGCCGCGCACCGCGACGGCCTGCCCGCCTTCCTGGACGCGGCCACGGCGCGCCGCCTGGTGGCCTTGCTGTCGGCGGTGCGGCCGGGGCGTGGTGCAGCGGGCCAGGCCTGGCAGGAAGTGCGCAACCGCGCCTGCGTCGGCCTGATGCTGGGCGCCGGCCTCACCCCCGGCGAGGCGCGGGCGCTGAAGCTGGAAGACGTGGTCAGCGAAGGCGGCCGCCGCGCCGGCACGCCGTGGAAGCTGCGCGTGTGCCGCAGTGCCAGCGCGCCCGCGCGCGAAACCCCGCTGGCGCCGTGGGCGGGCCAGCTGCTGCGCCACTGGCTGGACGTGCGGCGCCAGCAGGGCCTGCCCGGCGACTGGCTGTTCCCGTCCACCAAATCCACCGGCAGACAGTGGGGCAAGGTGTCCCAATACACCGCCACGCTGGAAGTGTTGGCGGCTGCCGGCGTGGACGCCGAGGGCGGTGGCAGTTTCAAGCTGCGCCACACCTTCGCGCTGCGCCAGCTGCGCCGCGGCACGCCTGCGGCCGATGTCGAGCGCTGGCTGGGTGTCAGCGACCCCGCCGTAATGGCGCGCTACCGGCGCGTGGTGATGGCGCCCGAAGCCGTGGTCTGAGTCGGCGCTGGCACAAGCTGCGCCGAAAGCCGCCTTCATTCGGGTGGGGCGCCGGCTTCCCGCGCAAGGCGCAACAGCGCGTCGCGTTGCTTCTCGGCAGCCACCGCCGCGGTGTCTTCCGTCACGGCGCAGAACAGGCCGCCGACCGAACCGTCTTCGGTGTAGATCGGGCTGTACGACCAGGTGAAGAAGGCTTCTTCGGGCCAGCCGTTGCGCTTCACCATCAGGCGCACGCGCTCGTTCCAGCTCGCGCGGCCCTCTTCGAGCACCGCGGCCACCTCGGGCGCCAGCACCTCCCACAGGTCGTCCCAGCTGGCGCGTGCCGGCCGCCCGAAGGCGTGGGGGTGCAGGCGGCCCAACATCGGGATGTAGGCGTCGTTGTAGAGGTTGACCAGCTGGGGCCCCCACCAGACGAACATCGGAAAGCGCGAGTTCATGCAGATGCTGACCGCGACGCGCAGGCTCTGCGGCCAGCCCGCCACGGCGCCCAGCGGCGTGGTGGCCCAGTCCGTCTGACGAAACAGCCGCCCCGACTCGCTGTCGGGCAAGGACTCTGGGCCCGACACCGGCACCAGGAACAGCGGGTCGTCGACCGTCGCCGTCTTGCGCCTGCGCACCGTCGGCGCCTGCGCAGAGGCCGTGGCGCGGCGGTCGCGCGGCAGGCGCACCGTGAAAGTGGTGGCCGCCGCGTCGGACGTGGCCTCGATGCTGCCGCCGTGCGCCTTGGCAATCTCGCGGCAGATGTACAGGCCCAGGCCGAGGCTTGAATCACCGCCCATCACTGCCGGCGGGCTGCCGCGCTGCAAGGGATCGAAAACCCGGCGCAGCGTGCTGGCTTCGATGCTCGGGCCCTGGTTGCTCACGGCCAGCTCGATCGCGTCGGCCTGGCCGTTCAGCGTGACGACCACGGGCGTGGTGTCGTGGCCGTACTTGCAGGCATTCGACACCAGATTGCCCAGCACGCGGCGCAGACGCTTGCCATCGAACACCCCTTGCAGATTGCCTTGGGTGCGCAGCTCGATCTGCCGGCCCGGCATCGCCGCGCGCTGCTGGTCCAGCTCGGCCATGCACTCGGGGCCCAGGTCCACGGGCACCGGCGTGATCTCGATGACGAGGCCGAGCTGGGCGCGGTTGAAATCCAGGAAATCGTCGAGCAGGCTCTTGAGCTGCCCGGCGCTGTTCATCAGCCGCCGGGCCGCGGCCGTCACCTCAGGGCCGGCTTCCAGGCGGCACAGCAAGGCGCCGGTGGTCAGGACCACCTGAACCGGTGTGCGCATATCGTGCCCAAGCACGCCCGCAAACAGCCTTCGCGCCGCGTCCACTTCTTCCGTGAAGGCGGCGACCGATTCGGCCAGGGCCTGATCGATGGCCTGGTTGAACAGGATCGAGTCTTGCAGGTCGATCGGGGCGGGTGCTAGTCGCGCAGCCCACA
>NZ_JANOCG010000280.1:0-3176 GCF_031412075.1 Rhizobacter sp. | reverse complement strand
CAGGCTGAGCGGACTGTGGCCTTCATCGTTTCTTGGCGCGCGGATGCGCGGCGTCATACACCTTCGCCAAATGCTGAAAGTCGAGCTTGGTGTAGACCTGCGTGGTCGTGATGTTGGCGTGGCCGAGGAGCTCCTGCACGGCGCGCAGGTCGCCGCTCGATTGCAGCAGGTGCGACGCAAACGAGTGGCGCAGCATGTGCGGGTGCACGTGGGTGGGCAGCCCGGCTTGCAACGCGCGGGTCTTGAGCCGCGAGCGCACCTGGCTGGCGGTGAGGCGGGTGCCACGCTGGCTGACGAAGAGCGCCGCCTCGCCCTGCCCTGCCATCGTGGCGCGGTGCGTGAGCCACTCACGCAAGGCCTTCAACGCAGGGCCACCGACCGGCACGCTGCGCCGTTTGCCCCCTTTGCCCAACACATGCACCGACGCATCGGGCGCATCGACCCACCCTGCGGCCTGCCCACCGGCCTGCACGTCCAGGCCCACCAGTTCGCCCACGCGCAGGCCACAACCGTAGAGCAGCTCCACCATGCACTGGTCGCGCGCGGCAAGGGCCGGGTCGGCGTCCTCATGCGACTGCTCGGCCAGTGCCACCGCATGGTCCACCGACAAGGCCTTGGGCAGCGGGCGCGCCGCCTTGGGCGCACGCACACCGTCCACCGGGTTGAGGGCGACCATCCCTTCGCGGCCCGCCCAGCGGTAGTAGCCGCGCCACGCCGAAAGAATGAGCGCGATGCTGCGCGAGGCGAGCCCCTGCGCATGCAGCTGCGCGGCCCAGCGGCGAACGTGGTGCACCTGCGCGGCGCGCAGGCCCACGCCGGCCTCGGTCGCAAACGACTGCAGGCGGGTGAGCGCTTCGCGGTACAGCGTCAGCGTGCGCAGCGCGAGCCGGCGTTCGACTTCGAGGTGGACGAGGTGGCGCCGCAGATCGTCATCGAGGATGACAGCCCCTCGGTCAACGGGTAAATCGACCGATCCCCCAAGGGGATGCTGGCCGGCTTGGGAGCGGCCCGGCGCTCGGCCCGCCGCGCTTGCCATGGTTGTCGTTGAATGAGCGTCCGCCTCAAGATCGCCCTCACGATCTTCGCCACCGGCTTGGTCACCGCCTTGGCCGTGCTCGCCACCGTCGTCTTCGCCTTTCAGCGCTTCGAACACGAAACCACCTACCAGCGGGCCTCGGCCTTCCTGGGCCGGGTGGTGGCGACTTATGACAACCTGTTCGAGATGCACGAGCGTTACCCGGAAGACTTCAACGTCTTCCTGAAGAACCTGGTGCTGTTCGAGCCCGACACCCAGCTCTACCTGCTCGACCCTGAAGGCACGGTGCTCGCCAGCACCGGCTCGGTGAAGTTGCCGCCGGGGTTCAAGGTGGCGATGGGCCCGGTGCGCCAGGCCGCCAGCTCGCCGGGCGCGGCTTATGTGATGGGCGACGACCCCGAGCGCATGGACGCCGATGCCATCGTCACCGCCCGCCCGGTGGGCCGGCGCGCCATCCGCTCCGGCGAGCCGGTGGCCGGCTATCTCTACCTCGTGTGCCACAAAGAGGGTTTGCCGGCCAGCCGCTGGCAGACGCTGCGCGCGAGTTTTGCGCAACCGGCGATGTGGCTCATCACCGCCATCGTGGCGCTCACCACGGTGCTTGCGGCGCTGGTGATCGCCTCGGTCACCCGGCCGCTCAAGCGGCTCACGCAGGCGGTGGCAGCGTTGTCTGAAAAAGGCCTGCAAGAAGGTGCGGTGCACGCCGAGCCTTTGCTGCCCGCTGCCACGCGAGACGAGTTCGGCCAGCTCACCCAGGCCTTCGGCGCCATGCTGGCGACCCTGCGCAAGCAGTGGGACGCGCTTCGCCGGCTCGACCACTTTCGCCGCGAAGCGGTGAGCAACCTGTCGCACGACCTGCGCTCGCCACTCACCGCCACCACCGCCTGCCTGGAGACGCTGCAAGCCCGTTGGGCTGGCGACGCGGCGCGCCAGGACGACCACCGCCTGGCCGAGGTGGCCTTGCGCAACACCCGCAACGCGGCGCGCATGGTGCAGTCGCTCGGTGACCTGGCCACGCTCGACGAACCGGCGTTCCAGCTGCGCCGCGAGCAGGTCGACCTGCACGAGCTGCTGGCCGACATTGCCGCGCGTTTTACCGAGCGGGCGGCCCAGCGGGGTGTGGCGCTGTCGGCGCTGCACGACGGCGACCACCCGGTGGTGGCCCAGGTCGACGTGGAGTTGTTCGAGCGCGCGGTGGCCAACCTGGTCGACAACGCGCTCAAGTTCTGCGGCAGCGGCTGCCGCATCACGGTGCAGGCCGATGAGCGGTCCGACGAGGTGGTGGTGACGGTGCGCGACACCGGGCCGGGCATCGCCGAGGCCGACCTGCCCCACCTCTTCGACCGCTTCTACCAGGCCCGTCAGACGGTGGCTCCCGCCACCGGCGAGGGCGGCAAGGGTCTGGGCCTGGCCATCGTCAAGCGCATCGTCGAACTGCATGGCGGCAGCGTGAAAGTGACCAGTTCTCCGACACAGGGCACGGAGGTGAAGTTGGTGCTACCGCTGGTGATCAGCCCCAAGTTGGCGCGTGAAAACCCCTAGTGTGTGCATGAAAGCACCGCCCTAAAGTGCGCCCACTCGCGGCCGGCAGCGGAATCTGCCGGGCACTGGCGGGGGTCTGAGGAGACATATACAAGGCAGCCCACAGCACAAGCTCGCAGGTTGCACAACAGAGGCCGGTGCCCAAGAAGCACACGTGCCGATGACATCATGCAGGGGCGTCAGGGAAACCTGACGCCCTTTGTGTTTTTTGGGCGCACCCTCCTTGGACCTGATCACCGTCACCCTTGCTTCGCTGTTTGCCGGCTTCGTCGATGCCATCGTCGGCGGGGGCGGCCTGATCCTGGTGCCGGCCTTGTTCAGCGTGTTCCCCAACGCTGCTCCTGCCACGCTGTTTGGCACCAACAAGGGTGCCGCCGTCTGGGGCACGGCCTGGGCCACGGTGCAGTTCGCCAAGAAGGTGCAGATGCGCTGGGCCGCCTTGCTGCCGGCCGCGCTGGCGGCCTTGGCGGGCAGCGCCGTCGGCGCCTGGACGGTCACCCTGGTGAGCGCGGGCGGCCTGCGCCGCGCCTTGCCCTTTGTGCTGCTGGCCGTGCTGGCCTACACCCTGGCCCGCAAGGACATGGGCCGCCATCACACG
>NZ_JANOCG010000279.1:0-2973 GCF_031412075.1 Rhizobacter sp. | reverse complement strand
GAAACGCGGCCGCAACACCTACCGCCTGAACGACGCGATCAACAGCATCGGCCTGGGCATCATGAGCCAGCTGGTGGGGCTGTTCAGCGCGCTGTTCACCGTGTGGCTCTACGTGCTGGTGTTCACCCACGCGTCGTTGTGGCAACTGCCGGTTGACGCGTGGTGGGTGTGGGTCGTGGGCCTGGTGTTCTACGACTTCTGCTACTACTGGCACCACCGCCTGGGCCACACCGTGGCGCTGTTCTGGGCCGCGCACGTGGTGCACCACCAGAGCGAGGACTACAACCTGAGCACCGCCTTGCGCCAGACCGGCACCGGCTGGGTCGGCGGCTGGTTGTTCTACCTGCCGATGGCGGTGCTGGGGTTCCCGCCGCTGGTGTTTGGCGTGGTCGCCTTGGTCGACCTGCTTTACCAGTACTGGGTGCACACGCAGCAGATCGGCAAGCTCGGCTGGTTCGACCGCTGGTTCTGCGCACCGAGCAACCACCGTGTGCACCACGCGGTGAACGATAAATACCTCGACAAGAACTACGGCGGCATCTTCATCCTCTGGGATCGCTTGTTCGGCAGCTTCATCGAAGAAGACGACCAGGAGAAAATCGTCTACGGCACCCGTGGCCCGCTGCGCAGCTGGAACCCGGTGTGGGCCAACCTGCAGAACTACGCCGACATGTTCAAGGACTCATGGCACGCCGCGAGCTGGGCCGACAAGCTGCGCGTGTGGTTCAAGCACCCTGGCTGGCGGCCGGCCGACGTGGCGGCGCGTTTCCCCAAGCCCGCGTTCGACATCACACGCGTGGAGCGCTACGACCCGCCGATGTCACCCGCCGCGCAGTGGCTGGCCGTGGCGCTTTTTGTGGCGCTGCTGGGGGCCACCTCGGTGCTGCTGTGGAACGCCCACCTCATGAGCCTGCCGCAGCAGTTGTCGGCGGCGCTGGGGGTGATCGGTGGGCTGTGCGTGGTCGGCTGGGTGAGCGAGCGTGGCCCGAGCCTGAGCTTGTCGCGGCAGCGCTGAGCCGCTGTCATGACATCAGGTTCTTCTGGATGGCGCCGGGCGCCACGCCCATGTGGCGCTTGAAAGCGCGGCTGAACGCCGCCTCGGATTGATAGCCCACACGGCCGGCCAGATCGGCCAGGCCGTCGTCGTGTTCTTGCAGCCGCGCCAGCGCCACATGCATGCGCCAGCGCCCGAGGTACTGCATCGGCGGCAGGCCTACCAACTGGGTGAAACGCGCCGCAAACGCCGAGCGTGACAGGCCCACCGCAGCCGCCAGCGAGCCCAGCGCCCAGCCGTGTGCAGGGTCGCGGTGCACGAGCGCCAGGGCGCGGCCGATCTGCCGGTCTTTCAGCGCGCCCAGCCAGCTGCCTTGTGCGGCAGGCTCTTGCTCGATCCAGGCGCGGATGGCCTGGATGACGAGGATGTCTGCGAGGCGTGACACCACCGCCTGCCCGCCCGGGCGCATCTGGCGCGCTTCGAACGCCAGCAGCCGCAGCGTGCTGTGCATCCACTCCGAGGGGGCCGAGCCCGAGGCCTCGACCACCATCACCCGGGGCAGCACCGAGATCAGGTGATGCGCGGTCAGGTGGTCGAAGCGCACCACCCCGCAGATCACGCTCGCGGCCGCGCCACCGCCGCCGATCCGCAGCGTTTCATAACGGTCGTTGATGCGCTCGATCGGCGCGTCGAACAGCTTCACGACCGGCGCGCCGGGCTCGTGCACCAGGCGGTGCCCGTGGCCGTGGGGCACCAGGGCCAGGTCGCCGGGCTGCAGCCGCCGCGCCTGCGTGCCTTCAGCCTCCAGCCAGCAGTGCCCCGAGGTCACCACATGCAGCATCAGGCAGCCTGGCATCTGCGGCAGCTCCACACCCCACGGCGCGGTGCAGTCGGTGTGGCAGTACAAGACGCCGCTCATGCGCAGAAAGTGCAGCGCTTCGCCCAGCGGGTCGACGCTTTCCCAGGCGGGTGTGTGGTCCATCACACCAGTATCTGCGCCGCGCCGGCCGATCGTCCAGACGCGGTGGACGAACGAGCATGAATTCGAGATGGGCAGTCATTGAACCGCCGCCGCCCGCGCCAGACACTGGACGCCTGGAAACTTCTTCAAGGAGACGCTCATGAAGGTTTTGGTGGTGGGTGCAACAGGGGGCTCGGGTCGGGCCGCGGTCCAATCGCTGCTCGCGGCGGGGCACCAGGTGACTGCGTTTTCGCGCCGCGCCGACACGCTGGCGCCGATGGGCGCGGGCCTGCGCTGCGTGAATGGCGATGTGCTCGAGCCGGCCGACATCGAAGGTGCTGTCGCAGGGCAAGACGCGGTCATCGTGACGCTGGGCATTTCTGAAAGTGCCTTGCGGGTGCGCTTGGCGGGCAGCGTGGGTACGCCGATGAACGTGCGCTCCGCCGGCACCCGCAACACCATCGCCGCGATGCACAAGCTCGGCGTGCGCAAGCTGGTGGTGCAGACCAGCTACGGCGTGGGCGAGACGCGCGGCCGCCTCACGCTGGTGTCACGGTTGGTGTTCGCGTTGCTGCTGAAGCCGCAGATCGCCGACACCGAAGTGCAGGAGCAGCTGGTGCGCGCCAGCGCGCTCGACTGGGTCATCGTGCAGCCTGTCAACCTGACCGACCTGGAGCGCGTCGACGCCTGCTTCGCTTCACCCGAAGGCAACACGCTGGGCATGACGGTTTCCAGGGCGCAGGTCGGCCGCTTCCTGGCCGAGCAGGCGCCGGCGCCGCACTACCTGGGCCGGGCGGTGGCCTTGTCGGCGGCGTGAGCGCGGGGCTTGATCTGCGGGCTGGCAAGCCTAGACTGCGGGTGCTCAGTCCACTTTTCAGCCAGGAGGTTTCCATGGCGATCAAACGGATGACCAAGGGCGACATGCCCCGGTCCTTAGGCACCTACAACCCCGTGGGTCATGTGCTGGTGGCGCTGCCCAACGACGCGCTGGCGCAGGAGGCGCGGCAAGCGCTGCGCG
>NZ_JANOCG010000278.1:0-2426 GCF_031412075.1 Rhizobacter sp. | reverse complement strand
ACGATGGAGGCGATGTAGAACGGGCCCACGTCGACCACATAGGCCGATTCCCCGCGCGACGCCTCGACCTCGCTGAAGCCGTGCGCCAACAGGTGCGAGCCGGTTTCCTTGGCGGCGCGTTGCGCGGCCACCTTCAACGGGTCGATCAGGTCGTAGTTGACGCCCGCTTGTTCGTAGCTCAGGGTGTCGGTGGCGGCGTCTTTTTTATCATCCATGGGGTTCATCGAGGGCGGCGCTTTTTGGAAAACGCAGATTATCCGGCACGGGCCCGAAGGCCCGGTGGTGCAACCGTAGAATCAAGCCATGTCTTACCTCGTCCTGGCCCGCAAGTACCGATCGCGTGACTTTGAAGCGCTGGTCGGCCAGGAGCACGTCGTCAAGGCGCTCACCAATGCGCTCACGCAGCAACGCCTGCACCACGCCTATCTGTTCACCGGCACGCGGGGCGTGGGCAAGACCTCGGTCTCGCGCATCCTGGCCAAGGCGCTCAACTGCACCGGGCCCGATGGCACCGGCGGCATCACGGCTCACCCGTGTGGGGTGTGCGATGCCTGCCGAGACATCGACAGCGGCCGTTTTGTCGATTACGTGGAGCTCGATGCCGCCTCCAACCGCGGTGTCGAGGAAATCTCTCAGCTGCTCGACCAGGCGGTCTACAAGCCGGTGCTGGGCCGCTTCAAGGTGTATCTCATCGACGAAGTTCACATGCTCTCGAACACCGCGTTCAACGCGATGCTCAAGACCCTGGAAGAGCCGCCCGAGTACCTGAAGTTCGTGTTGGCCACGACCGACCCGCAGAAGGTGCCGCCCACGGTGCTCTCGCGTTGCCTGCAGTTCAACCTGCGGCCGATGGCGCCGCAGACGGTGCAAGAGCACCTGAGCACCGTGCTGGCCGCCGAGAAGATCGAAGCCGAGCCCGGCGCACTGCGGCTGCTGGCGCGCGGGGCGCGAGGTTCGATGCGCGATGCCTTGTCGCTCACCGACCAGGCGATTGCTTTTGGCGCGGGCAGCCTCACCGAAGCGGGTGTGCGTGAGATGCTGGGGGCGGTCGATCGCAGCCATGCGGTGCGCCTGGTCGAAGCGCTCGCCGCGGGGCAGGGCGCCGAGGTGATTGCGGCGGTCGATGGCCTGCGCAGCCTGGGCCTGTCGGCCACCGGAACGCTGGAAGAAATGGCCGCGCTGTTGCAGCAGATGGCGGTGCTGCAAGCCGTACCCGATGCGCTCGACGAGAGCGATCCCGAGGCGCCCACCGCTGCCCGCCTGGCCGGTTTGCTGGCACCCGATGAGACGCAGTTTCTCTACAGCATCGTGGTGCACGGCCGCGCCGAGCTGGGTCTGGCGCCAGACGAATACAGCGGCTTGGTGATGGTGTTGTTGCGCATGCTGGCGTTTCGGCCGGGTGGTGCAGGCACCTCGCCGCAGCGAGCTGCCGCGCCGGCCGTCGCCAAGCCGATTGCCGCCCCGGCGATGAGCAAGCCCGCAGCAGCCCCGGCGAGGCCCGCCGTGGTGGCACCCGCGCCGGTAGCTCGCGCGAGTGCGCCCACCAGCAGCGAGCCACCGCCGTGGGTCGATGTGCCGTACGAAGACGAAACCCCTTCGGTGCCGGTCGCCGTGCGTGAGCCCGAACCCGCCAAGCTGCCCGTGGCCACGTTTGCACCCACGCCGTTGGGCGACCGCTGGGCGCAGGTGGTGGCCCAGATGTCCGACGCGGCCAGCATCGGCGCCCTGGTGCGCGAGCTGGCGATGCAATCCCAATGCCTGTCGATCGACGAAGCCGCCCAGCCGCCCGTGTGGCGCCTGCGCGTGGAGCGCGAAACCTTGCGCGCACCGGCCCAGCGCGACAAGCTGCAGGCGGCCTTGTCCGACTTGCTGCAGCATGCCGTGCAGATTGAAGTTGAAGCCGGCGTGGCCAGCGACACCCCCGCGCAGCGCGCCACCGCCGAGCGCACACGCCGCCAAAACGAAGCCGAACAAATCATCCACAACGACCCGCTGGTGCAGGCCTTGATGCAGCAGTTCAAGACCGCGCGCATCGTGCCGGGCTCAGTCAAACCCCATTAGGAGAACACCCCATGATGAAAAACCAACTCGCCGGCCTGATGAAACAAGCCCAGGCGATGCAAGACAACCTCAAGAAGGCGCAGGAAGAGCTCGCCACCATCGAGGTCGAAGGCCAATCGGGTGCCGGTCTGGTGAAGGTCACCATGACCTGCAAACACGACGTGAAGCGTGTTGCCATCGACCCCAGCCTGCTGGCCGACGACAAAGACATGCTCGAAGACCTGGTGGCCGCGGCCTTCAACGATGGGCTGCGCCGCGCTGAAGAAGTCTCGCAAGAGAAGATGGGCAAGCTCACCGCCGGCATGCCGATGCCTCCGGGCATGAAGTTCCCGTTTTGAGCGCCGTGCTCCCACAAGCTCCGTTCG
>NZ_JANOCG010000277.1:0-23391 GCF_031412075.1 Rhizobacter sp. | reverse complement strand
GCCACTTCGACAACGAGATCGACGTTGCCGCGCTGACCGACTGCACCTGGGAAGAGATCAAGCCCCAGGTCGACCACGTGATCTTCCCCGACGGCAAGAAGATCATCATGCTGGCCAAGGGCCGCCTGGTGAACCTGGGCTGCGGCACGGGCCACCCGAGCTTCGTGATGTCGTCGAGCTTCGCCAACCAGACGATTGCGCAGATCGAGCTGTTCACCAAGTCCGACAAGTACGAAGCCGGCAAGGTCTACGTGCTGCCCAAGCACCTGGACGAGAAGGTCGCCCGCCTGCACCTGAAGAAGGTGGGCGCGATGCTGACGGAGCTGACCGACGAACAAGCCGCGTACATCGGCGTGTCGAAGGCCGGCCCGTACAAGCCCGACACCTACCGCTATTGATCACGATGCGCGCCGACCAACTGATACTTCTGCGGGGCCTTGTCCCCACCCGGTCGGCCGCGCAACGGTTGATCGAGCGCAACGCCTTGCGCTGGCTCGGCCCCAAGGGCTGGGCCGTCGTCAACAAGGCGGGGCTCGATGTGCCCGAAGACTGCGAGATGGAGATCACCGACGACGCGGAACTGCGCTTCGTGTCGCGCGGTGGGCTCAAGCTCGAAGGGGCGTTGAAAGCCTGCGGCATTGATGTGACCGGGCTCGATTGCCTGGACCTGGGGCAGAGCACCGGCGGTTTCACCGATGCGCTGCTGCAGGCCGGGGCCAGGCGCGTGGTCGGCCTCGATGTCGGCCATGGCCAGCTGCACCCCAAGCTGCAGGCCGACGAGCGTGTGGTCAGCTTCGAAGGTGTGAACGGCCGCGATGTGGCGGGCACGGCCTTTGAGGCCGCCAACACGCCGCACAGCTTTGGCTTCGTCACCGCCGACCTGTCGTTCATCACGTCTACGCATGTGCTGCCGACGATGGTGAACTACCTCGCACCGGGTGGCCACCTGCTGGTGCTGATCAAGCCGCAGTTCGAGCTGCAGCCGGCACAGATCGGCAAGGGCGGCATCGTCAAAGACAAGGTTCATTTCGCCGAAGTCGAGACGCGCCTGTGGCAAGCCTGCAAAGGCCTGGGCCTGAAGGTGCAGAAGTACTTCGAGAGCCCGATCAAGGGCGGCAACGGCAACACCGAATTTTTCGTGTGGGCGAAGCAGCCCCTCGCTTGACCGTTGCAACTGGAAAGATTGAGATGACCCCGACCAAGATTCCCCTGAGCCTGGAATTCTTTCCCCCCAAAACCCCTGAAGGCGTGGCCAAGCTCGCCACAGTGCGCCAGCAGCTCTACGTGCTCAAACCGCAGTTCTGCTCGGTCACCTACGGCGCTGGCGGCTCCACACAAGACGGCACCTACGCCGCGGTGCAAGCCATCCTGGCCGAAGGCGTCGACGCCGCCTCGCACTTCACCTGCATCGGTGCCACGCGCGAATCGGTGCTCGAAAAGCTCGCGCAGTTCAAGGCCGCAGGCGTTCGCCGCCTGGTCGCGTTGCGCGGCGACTTGCCCAGCGGCTATGGCAGCTTCGGCGAGTTCCGCTATGCGAGTGACCTGATCGGCTTCATCCGCGAATCGACCGGCAACCACTTCCACATCGAAGTCGCGGCCTACCCCGAGATGCACCCGCAAGCACGCTCGCCCGAGGCCGACATGCAGGCCTACCTCGCGAAGGTGCGCGCCGGTGCCAACTCATCGATCACGCAGTTCTTCTTCAACGCCGACGCGTACTTCCGCTTCGTCGACGAATCTCGCAAGCTCGGCGCCGACATCCCCGTCGTGCCCGGCATCATGCCCATCATCAACTCGGCGGGCATCATCCGTTTCGCCGACAGCTCGGGCGCCGAGATCCCGCGCTGGATTCGCCTTCGTTTGCAATCGTTTGGCGACGACACCGAATCCATCAAGGCTTTCGGCCTCGATGTGGTGAGCGCCTTGTGCGAGAAACTGGTCGCCGGCGGCGCACCGGCGCTGCACCTGTACACGATGAACCAATCGGTGGCATCGCTCGCCATCTGCAAACGGCTGGGCCTGCACGGCTGAACCATGAAGCTCAACATCGTCGTCTATTCGAAATCGGCCTGCCCCCAATGCGACACGGCCAAGATGCTGCTCAAGACCCGCGACATCGCCTTTGAAGAGATCCGCATCGATGACGAGGCCGCACGACTGGCCTTCTTCGAAAAGTGCGGCCCCTCGGTGCGGCAGATGCCGCAGGTTTTCATCAACGACCAGCGCGTCGGTGGTGTGACGGGCCTGCAGGCGGCGCTGGCGCAATTGGGTCGCTAGTGATTTGACTGCCACCCTGCACACCTTCGCCAACGGCCTGCGCGCCGTCACCATCCCCATGCCCTGGCGGCAGACGGTCAGCCTGAGCGTGTTCATCCGCACCGGCAGCCTGCACGAGCCGAAGGGGCTCAACGGCATCAGCCACGTGGTCGAGCACATGGCGTTCAAGGGCACACACACGCGCGACTGCCAGCGCATCAACCTCGATGCCGAGCGGCTGGGTGCCGAGGTCAACGCGCACACCGACAAGGACCACACCGCCTTCCACATCGAAGGCCTGGCCGCCGACCTGCCCACCTTCGTGGCGCTGTTGGCCGACATCGTGCGCAACAGCAGCTTCCCGGCCGACGAGCTGGAGCGCGAGCGCCAGGTGCTGCAGCACGAGTTCACCGAATTCGAAGAAGACCCGGTGAACATCGCCTTCGAACTCTTCGACCGCGCCTGCTACGGCCCGCAGCATGCGGCGGGACGCTCGGTGATCGGCACCCGCGCGATTCTGAAGCGCGTCACGCGCGACGACTTGCTGGCTTACGTGCAACGCCAGTACACCGCCTGCAACGTGGTGGTGGCCGCCGCCGGCCCGGTCGACGAAGCCGCCTTCCTGCGCGCCACCGAAGCCGCGTTCAGCGACATGCCGCGGGGCGAGCCCAACACCGTGGCAGCGCCCGTGTGGCAAGGCGGTGTGAAGGCGCGCCGGGTGCCGGGCAGCGAACAGTGCCAGATCGTGATGGGCTACGAGGCACCACCTTTGGCCGATGACAGCCACGTGGCGCATGTGCTCGCCGCCGCGCTGCTTGGCGAGGGCATGAGCTCACCGCTGCTGGATGAGATACGCGAGCGCCGGGGCCTGGCCTACCACGTGGCCTGCTCGGCCGACGTGATGCCGCACGCCGGGCAGATCGTCATCGACGCGGCCACCGACCCGAAACAAGCCGAGGCCTTCTTCACCGAGACCGCGCGCCTGCTGCAAGAGCATGCCGACAGCAGCGACCCGGTGGGCCTGCAACGCGCCCGCAACCAGATCAGCGTGCGCACCCTGCGTGCGCTGGAGCACCCGGCCAGGCGGCTTGAAGCCGCTGCGCAGGATGTGTTCACCTTCGGGCAGCTGCGCGATTCGCAGGGGTGGCTGGCGCGCTTGCAGGCCGTCAGTGCGAGCAAGGTGCGCGAGGTGTTTGCACGCATGCTGGCGGGCCACGGCGCGGTGGGGTTGGCAGGCAGCGTGACGGCGCGGGCGAGAGAGCGGGCCGAGGCGCTGGTGTCAAAGCGGTAGATCGACTTGCGACGGCCTACAGGAGCGCCTTGGCTGCTTCGATGCGCAGGGCCAGCGCCACGGCGTCGTCGTTCATGACCCGCAGCAAGAATCGCCGCGCCTCCAGCGACTCGCCCGATGCCGTCGGTGTGAGCCCGGCATCGGCGCTCGACACTGCGGGCACCGCCGGCTGCAGCCGTTCCATCGCAGCCTCAAAGGCTGGCCGCTTGATGCTGCCCAGGCGAGCCAGCACATCGGCCTGGCCGTCGTGGCCGGGCGGGGTGTCGAGCCAGGGGGTCTCCGTGAAGACAGGCGCCAGATCGGGTGCGACGAACGCCGACCAGAGGCCGCTGGACGCCTGCTCTTGCGGCACCCAGCGCGCGTGCAACGCCTGCTGCGGTGCCGAGGCATCCACCGTCGGCATCAGGCTCAAGCGCGTGGGTGCAAGCTCATACAGATAACGCGCACACAACTGCGTGAGAACCGCGTGGGCCTTGGCGACAGGCACCGGCTCGGCGAGCGAGAACCAGAGCTGAAAGCCATCCGTCCCCGACACGGCAATGGCGGGTGCAGGCCATTCCAGGTCGGCCTGAACGCCGCGCCACACTTTCGACAACAGCTCCCAGCTCGCAGGCCGGGCCAGCTCGAGCACCATGGCGCGCACGCGGCCGTGGGCGTCGATCAGGGCGGGCGAGGACGTGTCGTCATCTGCGCCCGCGTCAGCCGCTGGGTGCGGCAGGTACAGGCGACGCAACTCGGACTGCAGGCGGTTCATGGCGGTGGCAAGAGTGGCCGACGTGGCAGGCGACTCTACTGCAGGCCGGTGTCGAGCGTCGTCTCCAGCACCAGGGAGAAAGCGTCGGTCGCCGCCAGGTAGTCCCATCGTTCGACCACGCAGCGCCCTGCGGGCAACGGCCCGCCCCAGCGCAGCAGGTTCACCGAGTTGGAGATGCCTTCGCGCACACGTTGCGACACGGCGGTGCCGGCCTGCACTGCCCACACGCGGCGGGCAAGCCCGGGCAGGCGCTCGTGCAACGACAGCACGTAAGGCAGGTGGATGTGCCCGCCCAGCACCAGGTCGGCCCCGGCCTCGGCCCAGCGGCGCGCGGCGGCCTCGTGGCCGCGCAGGCGGTCGTGCTCGTCTTCGGCGCGCAACACCTCGATCGGCTGGTGCACGACGACGATGCGCAGCTGCCGTTCGCGCGCCGCGCGCAGGCGCTGCGCGACCGCGTCGATCTGGGCCTCGGACACTTCGCCGTTGGTGTGCCGGTAGCGGCGCGTCGTTTTCACGCTCAGCAGCAGCAGCTCGGGCATGTCGAGCGACGGGTCGAGATGCTCAAACTCCCGCAGGAAGCCCGCATAGGGCGAGACGGCGCGCGCCAGCAGATTGAACAGCGGGATGTCGTGGTTGCCGGCAATCGCCACCACGTCGGGCGCCCCCAGGCGGTCGATGAACGCGCGCGCCGCGCGAAACTCTGCGCGCCGTGCGCGCTGTGTGATGTCGCCCGACAGCACCACCACCTGCGGCTGCTGGGCGTGCGCGAATCTCACCAGCGCTTCCACCACGTGCGGCCGCTCGGTGCCGAAGTGCGGGTCAGACAGGTGCAGCAGCATCCGGCGCCTTCAGCAGGTAGAGCGGCTTGCTCGAGACGCCGAAGGTGAGCGGTGACCGCATCCAGCTCACCTCGCCGTCGGCAGCCACCTTGGCCCGGCGCGTGCCGTAAGGCAGCCAGGGTGACACCGTCATGCGCTCGAACTCGAAGCTTTCGACCCGGTCGTCTTCGCCCAGCGTCCCCGTCGCACCGCGCAGCAGCAGGCGCAGCAGCGCCAGGTTGCCCATCGGCTTGAGCATCACGCCGGCCACGCGGCCGTGCTCGATGGCGCGGGCCTCCGGCAAACCCACCTGCTGGAGCTGAAGCCGGTTGTTGCCGACAAAAAGCGTGGAGGTGCGCACGTCACGCGCCTGGCCTGCCGATTCGATGCGCAGGCGCAACTGGCGGTGTTCGCGCAGCACGGTGGCCAGCGCCGAGAACATCGCGACCACGCGGTTGCGCCCGAAACGCGACTTGAACTTCTCGCGGTCTTCCAGCAGCTCGGGGTACATCCCAAGGCTCGCGTTGACGAGAAACACCCGACCGTTCACCTCGCCCACCTGCACCGGCATCGGGCGCGCGGCCAGCAGCGCCTGGGTGGCGGCTTCGGTTTCCAGCGGGATGCGGTGCGTGCGGCTGAAGTAGTTGAAGGTGCCTTGCGGCACCACGCCCATCGGGCAGCCGACCTCGTGCGCGGCCTGGGCGACGGTGTTGATCGTGCCGTCGCCGCCGGCCGCCACCACGGCACCGCCCTCGGCTTGCGCACGCGCCGCGGCGCGACGTGCGGCGGCAGGGATGTCGGCACCTCGCTGCACCATGTCGACCTCGTGCCGTCGCCCGGCCTCGCCGAGCACGCGGGTGATGGTGTCGTGCGCCACCTGGCCGTCCTGGCTGCCCGAGCCGGCGTTGAGCACGACGAAAAGCGGCAGGTCGCCTTCGTTTGCGTTGTTGTAGGAAGTCATGGCACAGACGGAGTCAAAAGACCTGCATTCCATACGGCGCACGCTGGGTGCGCCATCGGAAAGCGGCGACAGGTGCTGTAGGCAAGTGCCTCGAAACACGCGCCGCTGGCAGCGTCTACCGGCGAATCACCTCACGCACCGCCACCATCAAGTCTTCCACCGTGCGCTCTTTCTGCACCAAGGCGTGCACGCCGAGTTGGGTGGCCTGCTCGCACAGCTTGTCGCTCAGAAATCCAGACGCCATGACCACCGGCAGGCCGGGAGACAAGCGCTTGGCCGCCTGCACCAGGGCCAGGCCGTTCATGGTGGGCATGTTGTAGTCGGTCACCAGCAGGTCGATGGCGGCGGGCTCACGTTGCAGCCGGTCCAGCGCCTGGCGGGCATCGAGCAGCGCATCGACCTGGCAACCCTCCCGCTCCAGCAGGGCCTGCATGGTGGTCAGCATCATCGGGTCGTCGTCCACGCACAACACGCGCAGGCCGTCGAGCCGCGCCTGTCGCGCCGAAGCACTCGGCTTCGCGGCCACATCGGGTGCCGGCGCAGCGCAGCCCGGCAGATAAATGTGAAAGATGCTCCCCTGCGTGAGCTCGCTCTCGACGCTGATGGTGCCGCCATGCGCCACGACGATGCCGTGCGCCGCCGACAACCCCAGCCCCGTGCCCTGGCCCACCGGCTTGGTGGTGAAGAAGGGCTCGAAGATGCGCAACTGCACGGCCGGGTCGATGCCACAGCCGTTGTCCTTCACCCACAGGTGAGCGTACGAACCGTGTGCGGGCGAAACGCTCGCATCGGCGCGCAGGGGGTCGGGCCCTTGCACATCGAGCCCGATCACGATGCTGCCGCCGCCGGCCGGCATCGCATGCCACGCGTTGGTGCACAGGTTGATCAACACCTGTTGCAGCTGGTTGGCGTCGACCTCGGCGTACACCTCGGAGGGCGGGCAACTGGTTTCGAGCGACACGTTGGCAGGCAGCGTGGAATGCAAGAGCTGCGCGGCTTCGTCGATCAGGGGCCGCAACGGCTGGCGCAGCCGCTGCGTGGCCTGCAGGCGGCCGAAGGCCAGGATCTGCTGCACCAACGAACGCGCACGCTGCGCCGAGCCCGCGATGGTGGCCAACGCCACCTGCGCCGCGCCTTCAGGCGGCAGCGCGTCGCGCACCAAGGCCACGTTGCCGAGAATCGCCCCGAGGATGTTGTTGAAGTCGTGTGCAATGCCGCCCGCCAGCGTGCCGATCGACTCCATCTTCTGGGCTTGCAGGAGCTGTCGCTCGAGCGTCTCGCGGTGGGTTTCGGCCACCTTGCGTTCAGTGATCTCCTGGCAGGCGCCGCGCAGGTGGGTGATGCGGCCTTCGGCGTCGCGCACCGCTTCACCAATCGACCGCACCCACCGCCGGCCACCGCCCCCCGCGGGTTGCAAGACGAGCTCCTGGTCGAACGGCACACCCTCCTGCAAACAGGTGTCGACCGCCCACGCCAGGGTCGAACGATCGGGCTCCACGTAGAACGACAAGGCTTCATCGAGCTGCGGCGAGTAGCCGCTCGGCATGCCGTGGATGTCTGCCACCACGTCGGACCAGGTCACCTTCTGGCGGGCGATGTCGAGCTCCCACGCCCCGAGCCGCGCCACCCGGCCCGCGATCACCAGCAATGAACTGGACTGGCGCCTGGCCTGGTCCGAGTCCAGCTCGGCCATGAGGCGCAGGCGGCGCTCTTCGAGCACCACCACCACCTGGTGGGCCAGGCTCTCCAGGTCGTCCAGCTGCTGCGGCGTCAGCCGGCGTGGCTCACGGTCGAGCACAGCCAGCGCGCCAATCCTGCACCCGCCTTCCACCTGCAACGGGATGCCGGCGTAGAAACGCAGATGAAGCTCGCCTGTCACCAGCGGGTTGTCGACAAAGCGGGGGTCGGCCTGCGCGTCCGGCACCTGAAACAGGCCGGTGCCCTCGATGGTGTGGGCACAGAACGCGATGGCCCGCGGGGTTTCGCGCACGTTGATCCCGACCACCGACTTGAACCACTGGCGGTGGTCGTCCACCAGCGTGATCACGGCCATCGGGGTGTTGCACAAGCGCGCGGCCAGCAGGGCCAGGGCATCGAAGTGTTCGTCAGGCGGGGTGTCGAGCACCTCGTAGCGCGCAAGCGCCTGCAGGCGTGTCGATTCGCCTGCGCCACCATCCGAAACAATCGGGTCCGTGCCTTCCATCGGGCACCTTTCACGCTCTTTCGGTCACCAGCCTACATCCGTTCACCCCCGGCAACCACCCGTGTTTGCGGAGGTGGGGTTGTGTTCAGCCCTTCGCCGTGACGGCCGCCGTCTCCGCGCTCAGGGCCTGGCCGGGCCGCGCGGGCGGGGTCAGCGGCGCCGGCTTCATGCGGTTGCTGTGCATCAGCTCGACGCCCGCGCGGATGCCACCCGTCAGCTGCAGCGACAGCCGCTCCTCGTCGCGGCGGCGAACGTCCGCCGCCACCTCGGCGGCGGTCTCCGGGTCGACGCCGATCAGGCGCAGCGCCGCCTCGCCGAATGCGCTTGCCGACTCGAAGGTCTCGCGGATCTGGTAGTCGACGCCCGCAGTGAGCAGCGCCAGCGCGTGCCCACGGTCGAACGAGCGCACCAGCAGCTTGGCCTGGGGGAACTCGTGACGCACCAGCTCGGCCACCTTGAGCGAAGCCGCCTTGTCGTCGACACACACCGCAATCGCCTGCGCCGTGCCCGCGCCGGAGGCGTGCAACACGTCGAGCCGCGTGCCGTCACCGTAATAAACCTTGAAGCCGAAACGCTCGGCGCTCTGGATCATCTCGGTGTCCTTGTCGATGATCGAGACGTCGACCCCGCGCGCCAGCAGCGCCTGGCTGGCCACCTGGCCGAAGCGCCCGAAGCCGATCAGCAACACGCTGCCGGTCAGCCCGTCGGGCGCTTCGGCGCCATCGGCCGAGGGCGCCGGCTTGGGCACCAACCACTTCAGCGCGCCGACCGCCAGGGGCGTCAAGGCCATCGACAGGATGACGATGGTCGTCATGACCGCGTTGGTGGGGCCGTCGATCAAGCCTGCCGTCATCGCGGCGGTGTACAGCACGAACGCAAACTCGCCGCCCTGCGCCATCAACACCATGCGGTGCACGGCATCGGCATGGCGCGTGCGAAAGGCGCGCGCCACGGCGTAAATGCCGGCCGCTTTCACCAACATGAAGACCAGCACCCCGACCACGATCTGCGGCCAGTGGGTGGCAAACACCGCCAGGTCGAGCGCCATGCCCACGCTCAGGAAGAAGAGACCCAGCAAGATGCCCCGGAAGGGCTCGATGTCGGCCTCCAGCTGGTGACGAAAGCTCGACTCCGACAACATCACGCCCGCCAGAAACGCGCCCATCGCCATCGACAACCCGGCCGACTGCATCAGCAGCGCGGACCCCAGCACCACCAGCAGCGCGGCGGCCGTCATCACCTCGCGCGCCTTGGCGGCGGCCAGCACCCGGAAGATCGGGTTGAGCAGCCAGCGGCCGGCCACCACGACGCTGGCCACCGCGACCACGGCCACCAGCACGATCTGCCACAGCGGCTTGCCGGTGTCGACATGCACCGGCGAGATCAGCGCCACGATCAACAGCAGCGGCACGATGGCCAGGTCTTCGAGCAACAGGATCGACACCACCTTCTGGCCACGCGCCGAGACGGTCTCGCCGCGCTCGTCCATCAGCAGCATCACGGTGGCCGTGGACGTGAGCACAAAGCCCGAGGCGGCGACGAAGGCCACCGTCAGGCTCAGCCCGAAGAGCATGCCCACGCCGGTCAGCAGCGCGCCGCAGCACAACACCTGGGCCAGGCCCAGCCCGAAGATCTCGCTGCGCAGGCTCCACAGGCGCGTGGGCTGCATCTCCAGGCCGATGATGAAAAGGAACATCACCACACCGAGTTCGGCCACGTGAAGGATCGACGCCGGGTCGGAAAACAGCCCCACGCCAAACGGCCCGATGGCCAGCCCCGCCGCCAGGTAACCCAGCACCGAGCCGAGCCCGAGGCGCTTGAACAAGGGCACCGCCACCACGCCAGCCGCCAACAAGGCGACCACCTGAACGAGTTGCTCGCCACCGGCTTGTGCGGCCATCTGAATGCTCCTGGGGTTGATCGAGGGCGGGCGCCGTCGGGCGGCCCCAGGGCATTATCGGGATGGTGGGAAGAGCGGCAGCCCGGTCAGCGCAGGCCGTAGCGGCGGATCAATGCCTCGCGGCGGCGCGGGTCGAGGTTGATGCGCGAGAGATCGTGCCCGACGGTGGCCAGCAGCCGCGCGTCCATCACCTTGAACCACCAGGGCGAGATGTAGGCGATGGTGAACATGCCGAAGTAGCCGTTGGGCAGCGTGGGCAGGTGGTCGAAGTGGCGCAGCGACTGGTAACGCCGCAGCGGGTGGGCGTGATGGTCCGAGTGGCGTTGCAGGTGGAAGGTGGCCCAGTTCGAAAACACATGGTTGCTGTTCCATGAATGGTGCGGCTGGCAGATCTCGTACTTGCCCGGCGCACGCTCCTGGCGCAGCAGTCCGTAGTGCTCCACGTAGTTGGCGCTGGTGAGCTGGAAGTTGGCCCACATCGACGCCGCCAGAATGAACAGCAGGACCTGTGGCCCCAGCCAGATCACCAACGCCGTCCACAGCGCCAGCGTGATCAAGAGCGGCTGCAGGATCTCGTTGTGCAGCGAGAGCACCGGCTTGCCCGCGCGCGCCAGTCGGTCGGCCTCGATCTGCCACGCGCGACGCGCGGTGCCCGGCATCTCGCGCAGCACGAAACGCCAGATCGACTCGCCCATGCGCGACGAAGCCGGATCGGCCGGCGTCGCCACGTCGCGATGGTGGCCTCGGTTGTGCTCGACGGTGAAATGCCCGTACGCGGTGGGCGCCAGCACGATCTTGGCCAGCCAGCGCTCGAGCCGGCTGCCCTTGTGGCCCAACTCATGCGCCAGGTTGATGCTGAAGCCACCGACCATGCCGGTGCTGATCACCACCGCCAGCATGCCGTGCCAGGGCAGCTCGTACGCGCTGACGAACCAGGCGCCGTAGATGAACGAGGCCCACAGCAGCGGCACCAGGGCGTAGGTGACGCGGCGATAAAAGAGGTCGGCCTCGAGCAAGGGCACCGCGTCCTCGGGCGGGTTGCTGCGGTCCTCGCCCAGCCAGAGGTCGATGAACGGCACCACCCCATACATGAAGACGATCGGCGCCCACAGCGCCGCGTTGTGCCCGGTCAGCAGCCACAACAAGGGGCCGGCCGCCACCCCCAGCGGCACCACCAGCGACAGCAACCAGGCCAGGCGCTTGCGGTCGCGGTACATCGGCGGCTCGGGCGGGCTCAGGCTGATGGGCGTCATCGCGGTCTCCTCGTGCTGTTGTCGGCGCAGTGTCGGACGCGGCAGCCCGCACCACCACCGATGAAAGTGGCAAGTGGTCGTCCTATAGTGCCAACGATGATGGAGCCTCCTTCCACAGCCGACCCGGACGACGAACTCCCGCTGCTGCACCCCACTTATGCGCGCCTGCTGGGCATGTTGCTGCGCGGGCTGAATGCGGATGTCGATGCGGTGCTGTCAGCCGCGGGCTTGAGCGCGGCTCGCCTGGCCACCGAGGCCGAGTGGCTGGGCCTGCGCACGGTGCGCCATCTGGTCGCCGCCGCCGGCCAGGCCAGCGCACAGCCCGCACTCGGCCTGCTGCTCGGGCGCAGCGTGGCGCTGTCGGCGCATGGCGCGGTGGGCTATGCGGTGGTGGCAAGCCGCGACCTGCGGCAGGCGCTGGAGGTGGTGGTGCGCTTCGGCAGTTTGCGCAACGCGGCGATCGACTTCGAGCTCAGCGAGCACCACGACGGCCTGGCCCTGTGCCTGCATGAGCGGGTGGCGCTGGGCGAGGTGCGTTGTTTTGTGCTCGAGGCCATGCTGGCGACCGTGCTGCGCATCATCGAAAGCGTGCTGGGCTACGCGCCCGAGCGCCTGCGTATCGAGTTGCCCTGGGCGGCGCCGGCCTGGCACGACGCCTACCGCGCCTTGAGCCGCGGGCAACTGCAATTCGACGCACCGGCGATGCGCTTCGTGTTCGATGCCGAGACGTTGGCCGAACCTTGCATCACCGCAGACCGGGCCGCTTTCGAGGCGGCATGGAACGACTGCGAGCAACAACTGCAAAGCCGCTGCGACGGCGCTCTGGCGCCACGGCTGCGCCGCTTGCTGCATGAAGCGCGGCAAACCGGGCGAGGCTACCCGGATCTCGACACGGCGGCGCGACAGTGCGGCGTGTCACGCCGCACCTTGATGCGCAAGTTGAAACGCGAGGGCAGCAGCTTCCAGGCGCTGCTCGACGAAGAGCGTCGGGGGCAGGCGCTGTGGTTCCTGCAGCACACCCGCGAACCGGTCGAGCGCATCGCCGAGCGCCTGGGCTACGCGGACACCTCGAACTTCAGCCGCACCTTCAGGCGCTGGTTCGGCTGCGCGCCCAGCAGCTCGCGCTAGGCGGCAATCGGCGCGCGGGTGGCCGCAGCGGATTTTCGGCCGCCTTCAGAGCCGCTCGCGCTGTGAGTTGAGCGCAAGGCAGCGAGCTTCGTCGGCAGGCGTCAGGGTGAAAACACTGGCCGGTGGCTCACGCCCAAGCGACTCGGCCCAGGCCAGCGTGTCGCGCGCTGTCTCGCGCGTGGGGCGCAGTTGCAGGCCCGCTGCGATGGCACGCGAGTTGTCGGCCAGCAGCATGCCGCCGAAGCTGGCATCGGCCTCCGGCAGCCACAGCGGCAAGCCCGTCCAGGGCGCCACACCCAGGGCGAGCAGCGCGGCGTCGTCCATCCAGGTGAAGCGTGCATCGCTGCCGGCGGCCTGGCGGCAATCGTCGAGCAGCTGCGCCATCGTGATGCTCGGCCCGACAGCGTTGAACACACCCGTTGTGCGAGCCAGCGCGAGCTGCAGGCACCAGGCCGCCAGGTCGCGCACATCGATGAACTGCACAGGGCGCCCGGCCCGGCCCGGTGCCAGCACCTCGCCGCCGCGTGCCACGCGCCGTGGCCAATAGGTGAAGCGGCCGGTGGGGTCGAACGGGCCGACGATGAGCCCCGGGCGCACCACCGCCACGCGCCCGGGCCACGCCGCTTGAATCGCTTCTTCGGCGCGAGCCTTCAGCGCGCCGTAGCCTTCGTGGCCGGTGCACACCGGCACACCTTCGTCGTAGCGCACGCCGGGCGGGAACGACGCACAGACCGAGATGGTCGACACGAAGAGGTAGTGCGGCACGTCGGGACCAAGTGCCTCGATGGCGCGCGTGATGTGGGTGGGTGTCTGGCCACTGCAGTCGATCACGGCGTCGAAGCGGTGACCGTGCAGGGCCGCCATGTCGCCATCACGATCGCCCGTGAGTGACCGTGCGCGCGTGAAGAGGCCGGGGTTGTGCTGGCCGCGGTTTAGCAGCGTCACCTCGTGGCCCTGCGCCAGGGCCGCCTCGGTGATGAGCCGGCCGAGGAACACGGTTCCGCCAAGAACGAGCAGCTTCATCGCGGCCACCGATTTGAGGTACGGGAGGCAGGTCACGATAGCAGGCGTGAACCGGGGCTGGGCCGCCAGTGGCGAAACGGCATGGGCTGCTTTCGACCCTTCAGCGACATTCGCAGTTCTGAATTGATCGCTCCAAAGCAGTCGCTCGCGCCCCCACTTGTCAATCAGCAGCTACGGCGACTGAATGGTCGAAGGAGGACAAGCTCACCCGGGGCTCGCAGCATCGAACGCCAGTCAGTACACGCCCATGTAGTCACGCTTGCCGATGGGGATCCCGTTGTGGCGCAGGATGGCATACGCAGTAGTGACATGAAAGAAGAACTGCGGCAGGCCGTAGTTCGCCAGATAGGTTTGACCCATCAGCCTTTTCTCCTTCGGTGTACCGGGACGCAAGATGATCTCTCTGCTTTCGCTGCCTTCGAACTGCGATGCGCTCAGGCCATCCAGAAAGCTCACCGTCTGGGCCAGTAGGACGTCAAGATCAGCAAAGCTCTTCTCTTTTCCCTCCTGGGTGGGGGCCTCGACACCCGCGAGGCGTGCCGATACACCACGCGCAAAGTCGGCCGCGATCTGCACCTGCTTGGCCAACGCGAACATGTCCGGATACAGGCGCGCCTGCAGCAAGGCGTCCGGCTCAATCGAGTGGGCCTTGGCGTGCGTACTCGCCTGCGCCAGTTCGGCTCTAAGCGCCATCAGCATCTGCTTGAAGACGGGAACGGCGAAGGTATGCATGGGACTGGTCATGGTCGTTCCTTGGTAGAAGTGAAGCTAGACGGCGCCAGCATTCGAGCTGCGCTCCCGACGGGTCGGAAGCCCAGTTGCTGCGCCAACGGCCGAGGGCGGAGGGCGCAGATTCAGTGTAAGGGCGCGCCAAGGAGATCGTCACTGCGGACGCGCGGTCGGCGGCGGTTAACCGAGCTCCACTGCGGGCGTCGGAAGTCGGACGTTTGGCAGTCCGTCTCGTCCGGCAAAACCACGGGATCGGGATCGGGTTCGCGTGAACCCGCTAACGACCCGTTGCGAACGTTGAATGCCCAATCGTCGCCCCATGTAGCCTCCCGTGGCCTAGGGAGTGAGCCGGGTGAGGCTTGGTTGCTCTCTGCTGATCATCGCGCCGAAAGAATTGGGGTCAGGAGATCGGCCGTGCCGTCGATTCGTTCGAGGAACGGGTAGCGCAGGCCGCCGCGCCAGTCGATGCGAGCGATGCGGTAGTCGCTCCCGTCCTTCAACAACAACTCGACCAACGGCCCGTCGGGTTTGGCGGCGGCGGTAACGGCGTCGCGCAGCACGTCGGCGTCGTAAGCGCGCAGGTTGACGGCGAGCAGCGTGAGGCCTTTCGTCAAGCCGGCGCGAAACGCCGGGCTGTCCCACAGCACCTCGCCTAGCTTGCCTTCCTTGCCCACCCGTAGGCCTAGCGAGTACATGAAGTCGGCCGACTCCCAGTACGAGTCAGATGCTTTCGCGTAGTCGCTCGGCTTGTCGGTGAACATCAGCCGCCAGCCGGCACGTGCCAGGCCGTCGAACACGGCATTGTTCCCCACCGTGTCCAGACGCGCGCGAAAGAAGGCGGCCCAGCCGAAAGGCTGCACGCCATTCAGTGTTGCAACCACGTCGTTAAAGTCGTACAGCAGCGGTGTGACGCGGCCGGGTTCGACGCCGAAGAAGGCGCGCGCGAAATCATCAAGCGAACGAGCACCGCCCGAAGCCTCGCGAATCCGCGCATCGACGTCGAGCCAGATCAAAGCGCCCTCGTCGTAGTAGTCCTCGAAGCGCTGCCAGCTATACCATTCGATCGGCAGTTTGCGGCCGGCCATGATCTCGTCGTCGGTGGTGTCCTGCAGGCTGCGCCAATGACGGCCGGCGCTGGCCTGCAGCCAGGCGACTGTCCGCGCGAGACGCTCGCGTACCTCGGCTGCACTCTTCATGCCAGAGCGCGCCGCAAGCACCTCGCCCCAGTACTCCGTCTGCCCCTCGTAGACCCACAACAGACTGTTGCGCATCGGCATGTTGAAGTTGGGCACCCACAGGTCGCGCGGGCGGCGGAACTTGCCATTCCACGAATGGACAAACTCGTGCGGCACAAGGTAGCGCGCCGGTACGCTCTTCGCCCAGTCCTTGAAGTAGTCGGCCTTGACGCCGTTCTCGCTCGACTGATGATGTTCGAGCCCCATGTCGATGTCTTCGCCAAGCGCCAACAGGATGTCGTAGTGCGCGAAGTGGCGCGCGCCGAACAGGCGGTCGGCCTGGCGTACAAGGTTGCGGTGTGCATCCATCGCGGCGTCGGTGTAATCGAGCGACGCCGGTTCTTCGGCGAACAGGTTGAGAAACACCGGCGACGCGCTGCCTGGGTCCAGTTCGATGCGCTTTGTGTGCCGCGCAGCGAACACCGGCGAGTCGATCAGCGTTTCGAGTGAGACGCGCTCGAAGCGCAGTTCGCCGCCTGGCGCCGCCTCGCCAACCGGCCGCAGCGCGCTGCCATGTTTCCAACCATCCGGCAGTCGCAGCGTGGCATCGACCTCGATGCGAGATACATCGTACCCGGCCGGGTATAGCACCGCGCCCTGCCATTGGACGCCAATGAACTTCCGCCCAAGCAGCGTGTCGCTGCCCGTCGGCGTGAGCGGTAGCACCTGTTGAAACGCAAGGGTGAGTGTGGTGGCGCCCGCCGGCACGTCGACGACGAAGGCATGGAAGTGGTCCGGATCACGCCGCCACGGCAGCACCCTGCCGCTCGCTTCGATGCGCAGGCCGGTCAGCCTCTTGACCTCGTTGGTCGGCGCGTGCTGGCCTGGAATCCACTGCGGGTACAGCAACACCACTCGGCCGGGGCGCACCGGCAACGTTTGGCGCACCTGCAAGCGTTTGTGATCAACATCGGTCGCGTCAACCCGCAAGGTGATCACGCCGAGGTAGGGCACATTGCGCGGTGACGGCAGCGCTTGGGCAACAGTGGGGCCGCTCACCAGGGCGAAGGACGCGGCAACAAGCAACGGGAGAATGACGTGGAATCGCATGGTGGGCACCCTTTTCCATTCAGTGTGCAGACGCAAAGCCAGTGCGGCCATCCCCAATTCGACCGAGATCGATCGATCATGGAGCCACCCGAGCTACTCGCTGCTGAAGTCGAATTCGCGCTGAGACACACTTCATGCCGTGCATGACCCATTCATCGATACGCTGCTGAGCCGTCACGGCGTGCGGGCCGCCGCGCTGCGTTGCGTGGCCCGACTGGACTGCGAGGTATGGCGGGTCCGCCCCAGGGCAGGTCCTGATTTGACGTTGCGCGTTTACTCGATGAGCCACCAGGATCCGGCCACTATCGATACCGAACTGGACTGGCTTGAAGCGCTGGCTGCAGCCGGGCTGCACGTGCCAGTTCCGCATCGCAGCGCCCAGGGAGCGCGGCTGCACCGCCATCCGGATGGGCGCTACGCGGTCCTTCTGACATGGCTGAATGGTCGTCAGCACGACCGCGGCCTCACACCCGCTCGGTTGCATGCTGTTGGACGGTTCACCGGCGCTTTGCATCGAGTGGCCGCGGCGTTGCACTCAGCCGGCCGCGTTCGAACGGAGCGCCAAGCCGCGCCGCTGGACCTGCAGGCCTGGGCCGGAGGCACTCGGCCCGGGATGCAGCGCCTGAGCCCAACCCACCGCGCGCTGCTTCGTGACTCGGCTGGGCGACTGCACGATGCGATCGAAGCCTTCGGTCGGGGGCCGGAGTGTTGGGGCTTGGTGCACGGCGACCTGCATCCATGGAACCTGCTCTTCGTGCGCGGCGCTGCTGGCGCCATCGACTTCGCCGACTGCGGGATGGGCCATCACGCCATGGATCTTGCGGCCACGCTGCAGTACCTGCGCTACCCGCTGGCGAGCAATCACGACCATCGACGGCAGTACCCGGCCTTGCGCGACGCACTGCTGCGAGGCTATGCCGCTGAACACACGCCTTCACCAGACCTGGCCCTGCAGGTTTCGGTACTTGTCACTGCACGGCTGTTGCTCACGCTGGCGTGGATCCTGGATGACTGGCCCGCTCTGGATCACCGTCCGTGGGGGCCTGGATTCATCCTCGGGTCGCAGCGGGCTTTACGTGAGTGGCTCGCAGGCCCAATTTGTGTTTGATGTCTGAAACGTGTACACGCGGCAGGCCTGACAGCGGTCGTTCGTGACCGGCAGCTTGTGGCCGAGAGCAGCCCCACAACGCGTACCCCACGCAACACAAAACCCCACGCAGTTAGGATGGCTCCCGCCCCTTCAACCACCCGGAGCCCCTCGCATGCCGGCCCTTCGCGGCCTCGCCTGGTTGCTGCTGCTTCAAGCCTTGGGCGAAGCCTTCACGCACTCGCTCTCGCTGCCCTTCCCCGGCCCAGTGGTCGGCATGCTGTTGCTTTTGCCTGCCCTGCAGTGGGCCGCCGTGCGCGAGCCGGTGAACGCCGCGGCCGATTTGCTGCTCGCCCATTTGTCGCTGCTCTTCGTGCCGGTCGGTGTGGGGGTGATCACGCACCTGGCGCTGATCTCGCAGTACGGGTGGAAGCTGTTGCTGGTGATCGTGCTCTCCACCTGGGCGGGCATGGCCGTCACGGCGCTGGTGTTGCGCGGGCTGCTGCGCAAGGCGCCTGCCACCACAGAAGAACGCCATGGCTGAATTCGTGCAGCTGTGGGTCTACCTGTCGTCAACGCCGCTGTTCGGCCTGACGGCCACGCTCGTCACCTACGTCACGGCGCAAGCCTTCTACGAGCGCATGCAGCGTGCGCCCTGGGCCAACCCGGTGTTGTGGTCGGTGGTGGCCATCGGTGGGGTGCTGCTCATCACGCGCACGCCCTACCCCACCTACTTTGCCGGCGCGCAGTTTGTGCACGTGCTGCTTGGGCCGGCGGTGGTGGCGCTCGCCTGGCCGCTGTGGCAGAGGCGGGCCGAGATGCGGCGCCGTGGTGTGGCGCTGGTGCTGGCCGCGCTGGTGGGCGGCATCACGGCGGCGGCGTGTGCGGTGGTGCTGGGCTGGGCGCTGGGCCTGCCCGACGAGGTGTTGCGCTCGCTGGCGCCGAAGTCGGTGACGGCGCCGGTGGCCATGGGCATTGCCGAGCGCATTGGCGGGGTGCCGGCACTGTCGGCCGTGTTCGCGGTGCTCACCGGCATGGTGGGTGCGCTGTCGGCCAAGTATCTGTTTGACCTGTTGCGCATTGACGTGTGGGCGGTGCGCGGTTTTGCGCTCGGCACCACGGCGCATGGCATCGGCGCCGCACGTGCCCTGCAGGTGGATGCCGATGCGGGCGCCTATGCCGGCATGGCGCTCGGGCTGCAGGCGCTGCTGGCTTCGTTGTTGATGCCCCTCGCGTTTCGTTGGCTGGGATGACAGGCCCTGGGCCATTGAACTCTTTGCCCCAGGCCGCGTCTACCGGCGGATCGAACTTTCAACAACCGACAGGAGATCTGAATGAAGTGCCCCACATGCCCAGACGCCACCCTGGTGATGGCCGACCGCCAAGGCATCGAGATCGACTACTGCCCACAGTGCCGTGGCGTGTGGCTTGACCGAGGCGAGCTCGACAAGCTCATCGAGCGCAGCGCAGGTGCGACGCAAGCGCCACCAAGCGCCCCGCCGCAGCCGTACACCCCACCCGCGCAGCGGCGCCCTGACTTTGTGGACTCCGACTACAGAAAGCACGGTCAGGGCTACCGCAAGCCCAAGTCGTGGCTGAGCGACATCTTTGATTGACGGCCCTGCGCTTGCAGGCACGCGGCTTCAGGCGGCCACAAACGGCCGCACACCGTCGCGCCCCGAGGCTTTCGCTTCGTACAAAGCCTGGTCGG
The DNA here is from genome assembly GCF_031412075.1 of Rhizobacter sp. Lineage (GTDB taxonomy): Bacteria > Pseudomonadota > Gammaproteobacteria > Burkholderiales > Burkholderiaceae_C > Rhizobacter. The sequence continues at coordinate 3,992 of NZ_JANOCG010000277.1, read as the reverse complement.
CTTGCAGCGCCGCGGCCTCCCAGCCGCCGTAACTGCTGAAGCCGGCCGACACACCCACGCTCACGGTGCAGGCGACGGGGTGGCTGCCGTCGGCCCCCAGCACCTGCAGGCGGCCCACGCTGCTGCGCAGGCGTTGGGCGAGCGGCAGCGCCACCTCGTCGGGCGCGCCCACGCAGCCGATCAGGAACTCTTCACCGCCGACGCGCGCCACGAAGTCGCCCGCGCGCAGCTGCGCCAGCAGCGCGGTGGCCACGGCCTTGAGCATGGCGTCGCCGGTGGCGTGGCCCTGTGTATCGTTGATGCGCTTGAAGTGGTCGATGTCAACCAGCAGCAGCGTGAGTGGTGGTGCATCGCGCCGTGCAAAGTGCTGCTGCAGCGCCCGGTCGAGGCCATTGCGGTTGTAGACGCCGGTGAGCGCGTCACGTGTGGCCAGCTCGGCCAGCCGCCCGTTGAGGCGCAGGAACATGAGCCACAACATCGTCATCGCCACCACCACGGCCGCGAGCGAGGCATAGATGTAGAAGGCCTGGGCGAAGAAGCCCTTGAACGCGACGGCCATGCCTTCGGTGGCGATGCTGTAGGAGCGCAGCAGCGTGAGTGCACCCAGCCCGCCGATCATCGCGGCGAGCAGGCGCAAGGGAGCGTGCAGCGCCAGCGGCTGGCGGCGGATCTCGAGCGCCAGCGACCAGGTCATCACCGCATACATCGAGCCGGTGGCGAGGTTGATGCCGATGTGGCGCCAGAGCACACCGCCGAGCACCGAGGCCAAGGCCTGGGCCGCAAAGATCAGCACCCACAGCGCCACCCGCTGGTGGCGCGGCGCGAGCGGGCTGCCGGAAAATTCGCGCAGGCCTTCACTGAACAGCAACACGGCCAGCAGCATCACGCCGTCGGAGGCCACACCGATCAGGTCGACGGTCTGCATGCCAAAAAACAGGCGTGCCAGGTAGCCCAGGCCGAACAAGGTGCTCGCCAGCGCCCATCGGCCCAGGCCCGGCGCGTCGGGCATCAGGCGCCACACGAGAAACATCAACCCGCCGCTCGCGACGAGGTGAATGGCCAGCATGACGATGATGGAGAACGGGTCCATGGCGCTTGCCGCGTTGCACGACCTTGATTGTCCGTGCGCAGCAGCTTGGCCCTGGCTCACGCGGTGTGAAGAAGCACCGCTTCGGGCCGGCCGTTCAGCCGGTGCAGGCCTGGCCAGGCGCTCAGCGCTTCCAGACCACGCCTTCTTCGGTCAGCACCACATCGAGCGGCATGTCGTCGGGCCCGCCGCGCAGCATGGGCAAGAAGCCGTGTGCGTAGCCGATGCCGATGGTCAGCGGGCGGGGGTTCAGCTCCGACAGCGTGCGGTCGTAGAACCCGCCGCCATAGCCGAGGCGAATGCCGCCTGGCCCATAGCCCACGCAGGGCACGAGCAGGAGCGCGGGCTTGAACTCGTCGGTGTCTTTCGGTTTGGGGATGTCATACGCATCCAGCTCCATCGGGCAGCCGGGGAACCACACGTGAAAACGCAGCTCGCCGGTTGCCTTGTCGGCCACCGGCAGGCCGATGCGGCGAGGTGAGCCTTCGGGGCCACCTTCACTCCAGCGAAAGAGTGCGGGCAGCGGGTCGAACTCGCCCTTGATCGGCCAGTAGGCACCGATGCTCGACTCGCGTCGGCTCACCAGCCAGCTGCGCAGCACACTTTGCAGCTGCACCGCAAGCTCCAGCCGGTCGGGCAAGGCCTGTCGGGCGGCGATGAGCTTGTCGCGCAGGGCTTTGCGTTCGTCTGGGGTCATGCGGGGTCTCCAACAAGAGCATTGATTGTGCAGTCACATCGCGACGTAGCGCCCGGGCTTGTGGTTGACGGCGAGCGTGAGGTTGAGTGCCACCGCGCCCACCAGCGAGTAGGCGATGCGGTCGGGCGCGACCACGAACAAGGCGGCCAACACGATGGCGCAATCAACCGCCATCTGCACCTTGCCGGCCCGCCAGCCGCGCTCTTGCTGCAGCACCAGGGCCACGATGCCCACGCCGCCCAGGCTGGCCCGGTGGCGAAACAGCATCAGGAAGCCGGCGCCCATCAACAAGCCACCCATCACGGCCGCATACAGCGGCTGCAACGTGCCGAAGCCGAGCACCAGCGGCTGCAGCTCGGTGAAGGCCGAGAGCAAAGCCACGGCCACAAAGGTCTTGACCGTGAAGGCCCGCCCCATGCGGCGCCAGGCGAGCCAGTAGAAGGGCAGGTTGATCAGGAAGAAGAGCTGACCGAAGCTCACGTCGGTGGCGTAGTGCAGCAAGAAAGCGAGGCCCGCCGTGCCGCCGGTGAGCAGGCCGGCATGCTTGAACAAGGCCACGCCGAGCGAGATGAACAAGGTGCCGATGATCAGCGCCTGAGCGTCTTCAAACAGGGTGTGGCGTTCGACGGGTGTGGACATGGCACGCTGGCATACACGAAGCGTGCCGATTGTGCGGGGCGTGGCGGCTGGCTCCTATGATGCAGATCACCATCAATCGCGCGAGGCATGGGCATGGCCACACTGTCTGAATTTCCCGCCCATTGCGCCGAGCTGCTGGGCACGCTGGGGCCCACGCGCGTGAAGCGCATGTTCGGGGGTTATGGCTTTTATGTGGACGAGGTGTTTCTCGCGCTGGTCATCGCGGACCGGCTGTACCTGAAGGCCGATGCACAAACCCGGCCGCGCTTCGAGGCTGCTGGTTGCGAACCGTTTGTGTACGACGGCGCCGGCAAGCAGGTGACCGTGAGCTACTGGACCGTGCCGGAAGACACGATGGAGTCACCGGCGCTGATGCTGCCTTGGGCGAGGCTGGCGATGGAGGCGGCGCTCCGGGCGCGCAATGCGAAGCCGGTGAAGAAGAAGGTTGGGGTCAAGGCGAAGCGCTGATTGCTTCCAATCGGTTCGGGCGGGGCTACCACCACCTCCGTTCTGGCTGCGCAACCTCCGCCGTTCGGGCTGAGCACCACCTCCGTTCGGGCTGAGCAACAAACTCCGTTCGGGCTGAGCCTGTCGAAGCCGGCGCCGTGCTGTGCGCACCCTTCGACAGGCTCAGGGCGAACGGGGTGTGGCGGGCTCAGGGCGAACGGGGTGTGGCAGGCACTGGGCGAACGGGGTGTGGCGGGCTCTGGGCGAGCGGAGTGTGGGCTCCACCCGGATGGTGGAGCCGCTCAGCCGATGCGTGCCTCGCTGCCCGCATCGAACAAGTGCAAGTCACGCGCATCCCACGCCACACGCACGCTGTCGCCCACACGCTGCGTGACACGCCCGCCGGTGCGCAGGACCAGGCTGCCGATGGCGGTGTCGACGAAGGCGTAGGTGTCGGGGCCGGTCGGCTCCAACAAGGTCAGGCGGCCGGGCACACCCTCGTCGGCGAGCTGGATGCATTCGGGCCGCAGGCCGATCACGCAACCCGCCACCGGCGTTTGTTGCAAGGCCTGCTGCTGCGCCGCGCTCAGCGCGATGGCCTGGCCCTTCACGTTGAGCATGGTGTCACCCTGCTTCACGGCGTCGGCCTGCAGCATGTTCATCGCCGGTGAGCCGATGAACTCGGCCACGAAGCGGGTGGCCGGGCGGCTGTAGATGTCGTCCGGCGTGCCGAACTGCTGCACCGTGCCGTCTTTCATCACCGCGATGCGGTCGCCGAGCGTCATGGCCTCGACCTGGTCGTGCGTCACGTACACCGTGGTGGTGCGGGTGCGCTGGTGCAAGAGCTTGATCTCGGCGCGCATCTCGACCCGCAGCTTGGCGTCGAGGTTGCTGAGCGGCTCGTCGAACAAAAAGAGCTTGGGGTTGCGTGCGAGTGCGCGCCCCATCGCCACCCGCTGGCGCTGGCCGCCCGAGAGCTGCGCGGGCTTGCGGTCGAGCAGGTGCTCGATCTGCAGCATCTTGGCCACGCGCTGCACGGCGGCCTCGCGCTCGGGCTTGGGCACCTTGCGCATCTCGAGCGCGAAGCTGATGTTCTCAGCCACATTCATGTTCGGGTAGAGC